>JAUXJK010000151.1 GCA_030624785.1 Actinomycetes bacterium | reverse complement strand
GCGCGTGACACACCACGCCGACCTGGGGCCGTACAAGTACCTGCTTCGCATGTATCCACCCGACGTTGAGAGAGACGCCCATCGTGGAGCAGTCGCTCAGCTCGCGGAGTACGACCGAAGCCGCTCGGCACAGCTCGTCCACACGCTGGAGGAGTACCTACGGAATCGTGGCAGCATCAGCGCCACGGCCAAGGCCCTCTACGTTCACCAGAACACGCTTCGCCAGCGCCTGCAGCGGATCGAGGAGCTCACGCAAATGGACGTGCGTGATAGCGATGCGCTTGCTCTCGACATCGCCGTGAGGCTAGCGACGCTCGAGCTGGATAACGAGCCGATCTAGGTCGGCTGATCACTAGCGTCGGGGCGTCCCGCTCGAAGACCGATCACGCGACCGACCTGAGGTGGAATTGGCAGCCTCGAGTGTGCAGCTGCGACCGCGGCCACACGGCTGAGGAGCTCAGGTGCCATCGGGCTGCTGCGCCGCAGCGATCGGGTCATGTGCATCGAGATGAACTCGTTCGTGGCTACGAGATCGCCCGTCGTTGCGTGATACATCAGGTGGATGGCGTGGACGCGCTTTTCATCGTGGTCGAGGAGTTGCGTCGTGATGCGAATCGGGTCGTCGAGCACGAGTTCGCGTTCATAGGTGATGTGAGCCTCGAGCCCATAGGTGGTCGCGTCATGTCTCTCGCGATGCTCGTCGGTCAGGCCCAGGAACTCGAGCCAGGGATAGACCGCAAGATCGAACGCGACGGCGTAGTAGCCTGCGTTGAAATGGCCGTTGAAGTCGAGCCATTCCGGCAGAACTCTGGCCCGGTACTGGTCAAACGGGGTCGGAACATCGTCCACACGAGGTACCGTACTGGCGGGGGACTATGGAGATATCTCCATAGTCCCGGCAAGAACTTCGTAGCGCGTATCCCGGCCGCTTCCCCTGCAAACACGTAGAATTTTAGAGGTCGACCACGTGTGACGGTCGAGCTACGAACTGTCAACTTCCTCCACAACCAGGAAGCGGGTGACCAAGCGAATGTGCGGAATTGCAGGGATTCTCTACAAGGATGGCACCACGCCGCGGGTTCTGGGTTCCGACCTGATCACGATGCTCGATGGTTGTCAACATCGCGGACCCGACTCGACCGGGTTTGCGCTCTACCACGAGGGAACAGAGAACGACCGGCTCCGACTGCGGTTTTTCGTAGGCGAAGGCGAAGAGGGCGCGACGACGCTGGCTCGCGTCAAGGCAAAGATGTCCGAGTTCGGCGCTGAAGTGATCGAGGAAGAGTTGATCGGCTCGACCGCTCGGGTGATGGTTCGCTTCGACGGCGATCTACAGGAGTTCGCCTATGCGATGGAGCACGTTGCGAAGGTCGTCTCGATTGGCTCTCGTCTCGACATCGTCAAGGACATTGGTAGCGCCCACGACGTTGATAACGGGTACCAGATCGCCGAGTTCAAGGGCAGCCACGGGCTTGGGCATGTGAGGCTCGCGACCGAATCAGACGTGACGCCGGACGCATCACATCCCTTCTGGGCAACCGGATTCGCTGACATCGCGATCGTCCACAACGGCCAGATCACCAACTATTGGAAGATGCGACGCCGGCTCGAGAAGCGCGCCTTCGAGTTCAACACCGACAACGATTCGGAGTTGATCGCTGTGTACCTGGCCGACAAGCTCGCACAGGGGCACACCCTGAGCGAGGCCCTTGAGTCCTCGATCGACGACCTGGACGGCACGTTCTCATTTCTCGTTTCGACCCAGGACGGGATCGGATACGCCAAGGATCGCCTCGCGGCGAAGCCGATGGTCATGTACGAGGACGGAGATCTGGTCGCGATTGCCTCCGAAGTGGTCTCGCTCAATCGACTGTTTCCCGGCGAAGCGCTCGCTACGTCGGAACCGACACCAGGGACGTACCGCACATGGCGTCGGTCGACCTAGCGTCAGTCAGCGTTCGCGAAGCGAACGAGCAGATCCGCCGCCTTGGTGCGGAGGGCGAAGACGTCGAGGTTCTCAATTCTGACGCACGCCACCACATCGGCGTCGGACTCGTTCATCCCATCACACTGCGCATTCGAGGCTCGGCAGGGTACTTCTGCGGTGGCCTGACCGACGGCCCACGTATCGAGGTTGATGCAAACGTCGGGTGGGGCCTCGCCGACAACATGCTCTCGGGATCGATCGTCGTGCGTGGCAATGCGAGTGCGATTGCCGGCGTCGCGATTCGTGGTCCCGACGTTGTAGTGCACGGCAACATCGGATCCCGCGCCGGGCAGGTCATGAAGGAGGGCACGCTTCTCGCCGGTGGGAATGCGAGTTTCATGGCTGGCTACATGATGTACGGCGGCCGGCTCGTTATCTGTGGCGACTCAGGTGAACAGCTCGGGCAAGACATGACCGGGGGCGAGATCTTCGTGGGCGGTCGCATCCAGTCGCTCGGAACAGACGCGACCATGACTGATATTGAAGAGAGCGAAGTCGACAACCTCGTCGAGTTTCTCGAGCGCTACAAGATTCCGTTCAAGGGACGCTTCCAGAAGGTCATCAACGCCGGAAAGCTCTTGCGCTATGCCCGCTCAGAGCCGCGCGTTCGCGTGATTCCATTTTTTGAGGCGTCCGAATCGACGGGCTACTGGAACGACAAGGTCAAGGAAGACGTCTCGATCAAGGCGCAACTCGGTCGCTATCGCATTCGTGGCTACGGCGCTGCGCGAGCATTGCCCCATCTTTCTGACCTTGCATTCAAGAGGGATCTTTCGATGATTCCGCCCGATTCTGGAGCGGTTGAGCGAGTCGAGCTTGCGACGTCGCTGGGCGGCCGGGTAGGCGCGACACCGATCGATCTGTCGATGCCGGTGATGATCGCGCCGATGAGCTACGGCGCATTGTCGAAGTCAACAAAGATCGCGCTCGCCAAAGCCTCGGCTCTCTCCGACATCTGCGACAACACTGGCGAGGGTGGGCTTTCTGACGAGGTCCGCGCGGCGGCAAAACGCATTGTCTTTCAGTGTCTCGGGGGTCGGCTCGGATGGAACATTCACGACATGCAGCGGGCCGACGGCATCGAGATCTATATCTCGCAAGGCGCCAAACCCGGTCTCGGTGGACAGCTCATGGCGAAGAAGGTGACCCCTGAGATCGCTGAGATTCGCGGCATCCCGGCTGGGATCGATCTACGCTCGCCGTCACGGCATCCAGACGTGCTCGGCGCTGACGACCTCGTGATCAAGGTCGAAGAGTTCCGCGAGGCGACCGAATACATGAAACCCGTGTCGGTGAAGCTCGGTGCTGGCCGAGTCAGAGACGACATCAAGATCGCCTACAAGGATGGGTTTGACTACACCTGCTTGGACGGTTTGCAAGGGTCGACCGGAGCCGCGAGCAGTGAGGTTCTTGAGTTCGTCGGGATTCCGACCCTCGCAGCGATCATGGAGGCGCTCGATGCTCTCGAGGAGATCGGTGCCAGCGGCATGCCGATCGTCCTGATGGGAGGAATCAAGGACGGCCTAGACACCGCCAAGGCGATCGCTCTTGGTGCGCACGCCGTAGCGATGGGCACGAGCGCGATCATCGCGGGCGGGTGCATTGCATGTCTCCAATGCCATGTCGGGCACTGCGTGGTTGGGATAGCAACGCAGGATCCGGAGCACGAAAAGCGCTACCAGATTGATCCCGAGGCCCTCAATATTCACCGGTTCCTCGAGTCTGTCCGCTGGCAGCTCGCGTCGATTCTGAACGCGCACAACTACAAGAATGTCTACGAGTTGTCACGCAGCGATCTCGTCGCGCTGACACCTGAGGCAGCGAAGATCACGCGGCTGCCGTACGCACCCGAGTATCGGGAAGCTCCACAGCGACTCCAGGTTGCGACGGGATGAGCGACGACAACGCAGCAAGCGAGGCAATGCAGAACGGCTTCACCGAGCCGCCTGAGCCCGACGTGTATGGCGCCGAGCGCGTTGCTCCGGCGCCCGTTCCCAGCGAGTTCGAGGCGCAGGACGACGTGCAGGATGTCAATTTCGTGCCGGCTCCGTGTCAGGTTGCCTGCCCGATCGGAACAGATGCGCCGTCGTATCTCGCCTACATCTGGGAGGGCAAGATCGAGGAGGCGTTTGAAGCGATCACAGCGACGAACCCGTTCAGCTCGGTCTGCGGGCGCGTGTGTGATGCGCCCTGCGAGCCAGCGTGCCGTCGCGCCGATTCGGATGGACCGATCGCGATTCGCAATCTGAAGCTCTTCGTTATGGATCAGCTCGGCAGCACGTATCGGCCGGTGCCGATTCCGGCGACAATGGACAAGACCGTCGGCGTTGTCGGCGGCGGTCCCGCAGGGCTCACGGCCGCCCAGGATCTGGCAGAGGCGGGCTACAAGGTTGACGTGTATGAGATGACATCGATGCTCGGTGGCTACATGACCTGGGGCATTCCGGCGTTTCGTTGCCCGCAAGAAATCTTCAAGGAAGACATAGACCGAATGCTGGCTCGGTGCCCTGGCATCACCATCCACCTCGACACGACGCTTGGTGACGATGTCACGCTCGAGGAGTTGAAGGAGCGCCACGACGCAGTGCTGCTGACCATCGGCGCGTGGTGGGGCAAGGGCGTCGGGCTCGAACAGAGCTCCACGGACGAGCGTGTTATCGACGGGGTGAGCTTCCTGCGACGCGTCAACGTCGGCGAGCGCCCAGAGATGCCCTCGCGAGTGGTTGTCGTTGGCGCAGGCGATGTCGCCATGGACGCCTGTCGCGTAGCCAAGCGTCTACCTGGCTGCGAGCACGTTCAAGTGCTCTATCGACGCGGTGCCGACGAGATTCCGGCTCGGCGCGATGAGCTCGAAGGTGCGATCGAAGAAGACATCGAGCTCATCTATAACGTGCAGCCGACTGCAACCGCGGAGACCGACGCGGGGTTCGCGCTGCGCTGCGTGCGCACGGAACTCGGAGACCCGGCCGAGGACGGACGTCGCTGGCCGGTCAACGTGGAAGGGTCAGAGCATGAGTACGAGTGCGGTCTCGTAATCCTTGCCACCGGCCAGCGGACCGCATCGGATCATCTCGACACCCTCAACATGCTCCACGAGGACAAGGTGAGGACAGACTGGGCTTCGATGCGCACCAGCGACCGAATGGTGTTTGCCGCGGGGGATGGTGCATTCGGCCCCTCCACGATCGTGATGGCGATGCAACACGGTCACCGCGCCGCCTACTACATGAAGTCGTTTCTCGAGGGCGTCGAAGAGCCACTGCCCTACCGGGTTCCGTTCAAGACGCGCCGCGTGCCAATCGCCCAGGATCCCGAGTGGGAGGTATTTCACCGGGAGGAGCAGGAGTTTCACGGCCTGGGTGCCAACCCGGTCGCGTTCCCGGAGATCGAATCCGTCTATGACGAAGACGCAGCGCGCCGGGAAGCGGCCCGGTGCTATCGCTGCGACGCCGAGACCGGCTCCGCCGACTACAGCGTGCACGCCCGCGAAGACATCTTCGTCATGGCGCGAACACGTGCTGACGACGGGTTGAAGCAGCGCGCGGTGTTCACCAAGCGACTTGCCGGGCCCGTGGGTATTGACAAGGCTGAGCGCCTTCCGAGTTTCGATGACATCGTTTTCCTGCCGGCGAACCTGTCTCGGCTCGTCATCGACCCTTACCGAGATGCCTGTCGCGTCGATGT
>JAUXJK010000174.1 GCA_030624785.1 Actinomycetes bacterium | reverse complement strand
GGCGTTACCGGGGGCCGCGAATCCTGAATTTCACCTGCCTGCGCACTCTGACCGTTGGTGGTTGGTGCGGACGCCTCTGTCGACGCATCGCTTGTGTCGGGCGGGGCGGGGGCTACTCCACTGCTCGCACTGCTTGCGCGCGGCTGGATCCCGTCCGTTGACGCCGGCTGCACCGGGAGGGCGACCTGCGGCTCGAGGGCGGCGGCTACGGGAGGCGCGGGAGCCTCGAAGGCAGGCGGCTGGCTTGCCGAGGGTTCGTCATCGTTACGAACGAAGAGATCTACGACAAGAAAGCATGCAAGGCCCGCAACCAACGCTCCGGCGAGGGCGTATCGGGCCGAGGGCATCGAGGCTCGAAACCTCGAATCCTTGACCGGTGGGTCGCCGCCCGTCGAGCGCCAGTGGGACGTCTTTGGCGCTGAGTCGACCGGTGCCGTGAGCGCTGGCTCGATGGCGGGCGGATCAGGAGGTGCGGCGGCGATGGCGACGGGAGCCAACCCTGGTGGATTGCCGAGCGTACTGGCCGCCGGATCCGCGTGTTCAGACGAATCGACTGGCCCGTAGCGCGGTCGCGATTCGTGCGTGCGCTCGAGCTCTTCGAGGATGAGCTCCGGATCGAGTCGCAAGACCTGCGCCTCGGCCTGCGCCGCCCGCCGCGCGAATTCGGTGCCTGGGAGTAGGTCGAACCGCTCCCACTCCAGTGCCCTCAGATAGCGGGCCTCGATGCCAGTTTGCACCTCGACGTCGGCTAGTGGGACGCCCGCGACGACGCGAGCGTCGCGCAGTGTGCGGCCAACACCAGAAGGGATCCGAGATCGCTTGGACGATCCGATGGCCTGCACAGCTTCATGGGGTCGGTGAATTGTCCCACCGGGCATGAATACGCCTTCTCGATCGAGGTTCGCGTTCCTGCGTGTGAACGGGCGGCAACGACCGTCTAGGCTTGCCGCGGGTCTACGCTCTGTAGGAACGAGGTGGGTAATCGAGAGCGTCCAATATCCGGATCTGAACGAGAAAGCGCTGTGAGCACGTTGTCATCGACTCGTGAAGCCCTGCGCGCCGGCGAGTTCAGCGCGTCAGAGTTGCTCGCCGACCACCTCAGCCGGATCCACGAGCGGAACGGCGAGCTGAATGCCATCATCACTCTGTGCGAGGAGCGGGCGGCTCAGACCGCAAGCTCCGCCGACGCACGACCATACGGGCGAGATGGCCGGCTGCTCGAGGGGATTCCGTTTTCGGTCAAGGACGTCATCCCGGTCGCAGGCGTCAGGATGACGGCAGGCAGCCGGATATTCGACGACTACGTGCCCACGGCGAGCGCCCCGGTCGTCGATCGGTTGGAGGCAGCGGGCGCGGTCCTCGTGGGCAAATCAAACTGTCCCGAGTTTGGCCTTGACCCGCATACGGACAACCTGCTATTCGGAGCGACCAAGAACCCAATCGATGTAACGAAGACCCCGGGCGGATCGAGCGGCGGCGACGCGGCCGCCGTGGCAGCCGATTTCGTCTCTTTCGGCATCGGGTCCGACTACGGCGGCTCGATCCGGTGGCCAGCACACTGCACAGGCACAGTCGGGTTCCGGCCGACACCTGGCCTTGTCCCTGGTACCGGGCATTTTCCGTTCATCAAGGATCGGCTACCCACCGCGCCCAACTCAGCGTCGTTCTTTGCGCGGACCCAGACGATCGCGCCGATCGCGCGCTCGGTTGACGATGCCTGGACTGTGATCTCGGTGATCGCAGGCCCAGACGGGGTCGACGCACTCGTCTCTCCCGTTGCTCTGGGCTCTCCCGCGTCGGTGCCCCTCTCGGATCTGCACACCGCATGGGCGGGCGGTGATGGGAGTGCGTCCGCCACCTCGGAAGTAGTCGATGCCGTAGAGCTCGCCGGGGCTCTGCTGTCCGACATTGGAATGAATGTGGTCGAGCAGGCGCCGCCTGGGCTGGAAGAGTGCGAGAGCATCTACGCCCGCTACAGAGCCGTTGATGGGCTCGATCTCCATCGAGACCACGTTGCCGGACGCGAAGAGCTGCTCACGAGCACGATGCGTACCTGGTTTGACAGGGTGATCGAGGCGAGCGTTGGTGACGTGCTCGCAATTGCTGCCGAGCGTGACCGCGTCAGAGCGTCAGTTCTCGCGTTCATGGAAACGAGGCCAGTCCTCGTGCTTCCGGTCGCCAACCAGGACGCGTTTACGGTCGGCGCGGCCGACTTCGACGAACGCTTCAGGACACTCACCCCTTCGCGCGCCGTCAGCCTTCTCGGGCTTCCCTCGTGCGCGGTTCCCGTTGCGACCTCGGCCGCCGGCATGCCGTTGTCGGTGCAGATCGTAGGACGGCCATTCCACGATCACGAAGTTGCCGCCGTCGCGATGGCGCTCGAAGGCGCTCTCTGTGGCTGAGATTCGAAGTCGCGTGGACGGCCCGGTTGCGACCGTGACCCTCAGCCAGCCCACCCGGCTCAATGCGCTCTCTCTTGAGATGTGGAAGGCATTGCCGCGAGCGCTACATGCCGCCGAGGAACGGGAAGAGACGCGCGTCCTGATCATCGATGGCGACGGCGTCGCGGCCTTCTCGGCAGGCGCCGACATCGCCCGGTTTCCTAGCGAGCGGACTGATCCGCGTGATGCTGAGCACTACAGCGATGCCGTCAGTGACGCCCTTCGCGCTCTGATCGGACTGCGCAAACCGACGATCGCGCGAGTCCATGGAATCTGCTCGGGTGGAGGCGCAGCGATCGCCCTCGCATGCAGCATCCGGATAGCGAGCGACAAGCTTCGCTTTGCAATTCCAGCCGGTCGACTCGGAATCGTCTACGAATTCGAAGCGGTTCAACAGCTCGTCGAAGCAGTCGGCTCGGGTTTCGCCTACGACCTTCTCGCGTCGGGTCGCACAGTCGAAGCCGAGGAGGCCTCTCGGCTCGGTCTTGTCAACCGCGTCGTGCCAGTTGGAGAGCTCGACGAATACGTCGATGCCTACGCCGCGGCGATCGCAGACAACGCACCGCTAGCCGTTGAAGGCGGGATTGTCGCTGTTCGCGCGGCGCTGGCAGGGGGAGACGAGCACCTAGAACAACGGTTGCGCGACCTCCAGGCGCAGGCGATCGAGAGCGCCGACTACGCCGAGGGAGTCAGCGCGTTCATCGAAAAGCGTCGGCCGCGCTTCAGCGGGCGCTAGGCCGTTTCGTGCAGAGTCTCGAACATCTTCGGGTAGTTGATCTGTCGCAGGTCATGGCGGGGCCCTTCTGCACGATGTTGCTCGCGGATCACGGCGCGGATGTCGTCAAGGTCGAGCCCGTAGATGTAGGCGACTCGACGCGTCACGCGCTGGGCACCGTTCAGTCGTGGGGCGAGTCGGCCGCGTTCCTGGCGGTCAATCGAAACAAGCGTGGACTGGCGCTCGATCTCAAGAGCGAGGAGGGCCGCGATGTTCTCCTTCGCCTTGCAGCCGACGCGGATGTGCTTGTTGAGAGCTACCGCCCTGGAACGGCCGCCAGGCTCGGAGTTGGATACGACGATCTCGCAAAGATCAACCCTCGGCTCGTATACGCATCCATCTCGGGATTTGGCGCGACGGGCCCCTATGCCGATCGTGGCGGATACGACATCATCACGCAGGGCATGAGCGGGATTATGAGCGTGACCGGTGCGACCGATGGTCCGCCTGCGAAGGCCGGGGTTCCGCTCACGGACGTTGGCGCCGGAATGCTCTGCGCATTTGGAGTGCTTGCCGCGCTTGCTGCGCGCGAGCGAACGGGGCGCGGTCAGCAGGTCGACACGAGCCTGTTCGAGGCCGGGCTCGCCTATGGCGGCTGGGAAGCGACGGAGCTATGGGCAGATGGCACCACGCCTGGGCCGCTCGGTTCGGCGCATCGAATGAGCGCGCCGTATCAGGCCATTCGTGCGGCTGATGGCCATTTCACGCTTGGTGCGTTCACGGATCGGTTGTGGACTCTTGCGGCGACGGCTCTGGGGCACCCGGAATGGCTTGAAGACTCGCGCTTTGCGACGGGCCGCGACCGGCTTCAGCATCGGCCAGCGCTGATCGAGCTGATCGAGTTGGAGACCATCGCCCAACCCTGCTCGCACTGGCTCGATCTGTTGCATGCGGCGGGTGTTCCCGCCGGGCCCGTGAACACCTACGCCGATGCGCTGAGCGACGAACAGACGATGGCCCGCGAGATGGTTGTAGAAGCACAGCATCCCGACGCGGGCACCGTACGAATGCTCGGCATTCCGGTGAAGCTTTCTGACACTCCCGGAGTGATCAGGCGGCCGCCACCGAGACTCGGCGAGCACACCGACGAGATACTGGGCGTGTTCGGTTATGAAGAGCGTGCCATCGAGGGTTTGCGAGCACGGCACGTAGTCGCCGGCGGACGGCCGACTCTCTAGGCTTCCTACCTGCGCTCCGTCGATACGACCAGCCTTTCGCCATCGAGCCACCACTCTTTCCGACCCTGATCGACCCGCCCGCAGGGCTCGCTTTGCGGTTCCCGGGCGGGGAGATGTCATACGAAGAGCTCGCCATCGCGGTCTCGGGTGTGGCGGTGTCTCTCAGTGATGCAGGCCGGGTGGCCGTATTCGCCGAGTCTCGTCTCGAGACCGTCGTCGCTGTTCTGGGTGCGTTCGTTGCTGGAGTAACCGTTGTTCCGATAAACCCAAAGGCAGGAACGCGAGAGCTCGAACACATCGTGAGCGATAGCGAGCCTGTCGCGGTGTTCGCTGCAGCCGACGCCTCGCTCCCCGGCCCGCTCGGGGATGTCCCGAGGCATGACATCCCGCTTGATGGCCCGGGTGCATCGCTCTCGCCAGAGGCAAGCCGTGAGGATCCCGCGCTCATCCTCTACACCTCGGGCACAACCGGGTTGCCGAAAGGAGCGATCTTGCCGCGGCGCGCGATCGCTTCGAACCTCGACGCTCTTTCCCAGGTATGGCGCTGGACGAGCGACGATGTGCTCGCGCACGGTCTGCCGCTTTTCCACGCTCACGGACTCGTGCTCGGAACGCTCGGTCCGGTGCGGCTGGGAGGACAACTCACGCACCTCGGGCGCTTCTCGCCTGAAGCCGTTGCAGAGGCCCTTCAACGTGACGCGACGATGGTGTTTGCGGTGCCGACGATGTACAGCCGTCTCGCCACCGCTGCCGAAGAATCAGAGGAGATTGCGGTTGCGCTTCGCCGAGCCCGCGTCCTTGTCTCGGG
>JAUXJK010000234.1 GCA_030624785.1 Actinomycetes bacterium | reverse complement strand
GGCGCAGACCGAATGCTCACCAGCGCACGGTCTTGGCGATCCTGCGGCACTCGCGATCAGTCGTGACGGGCGTCATGTATACGTCGCGTCGCCGCGCGCGGGGAGCCTGGCAGCGTTTGCGCGCGACCCGCAAAGTGGAGAACTTGCGCAGCTCGTGCCCGGTTGTCTTACCGACTCGAGCGCACCTGCGACCGACCCGCAATGCGTCGCTGGTGCGCGACTCAGCGGAGCGAGCGATCTGGCTCTGAGCTCGGACGGAAGCCACATGTATCTGGCGGCACCTGAACGCGATGCCGTCGTCGTACTCTCCAGGGATGTGGCTAGCGGACTGGTCGTGCCCGTTGCCGGAATTGACGGTTGCGTCGGCTCACTCCCGGTCGAAGCCGGCTGCCGCCACGGCGAGGCGCTCGCCCGGCCTCAGGCAATTGCCATCACTCCCGCTGGGCGTCATCTGGTTGCGGCCTCGAGCCTCGGAACGCTCGCCACCGTGGAGCGTCAACTCGCACCCGTGTGCGTAGCTACGTCGCTCGTGCAGGTCGCAGGCCCTACCTCGATTCCACTCTCATGTGGAGATCCGAACGGGGACGCCCTTACGTACGCGGTTGTCGATGCTCCCAACATCGGCAGCGTCACCAGCATCGATCACGCGTCCGGGCAAGCCCTCTACGCGCCCTCCGTGGGGGCGAGCGGGCACGACGTGTTTAGCTTCACGGCGTCGGACGACGGAGGAGTGCTCGGTGCTCCCGCGCTTGCGTCACTCGAACTCGCGCAGGCCCCGCTCGCGGCGATCCAACACGAGCCCGTCGACACGCGCGCGCCCCAGCTGCGAGTTGGGAAGCTTGTGATCGACCGGAAACGGCGTGTTCGACTGAAGGTGCGGTGTCCGAGTAGCGAGCCACTCGGTTGCGCGGGCACATTATCGATCAAGACAGTCAGGAAGGTGCCGGTGCGCACACTCCGCCTCGCCCGCGTCGCCGGCGGTCCAAAGGCACGCCCGATACGGGTGAAGTTTGTGTCGAAGCTGCGTTTCACGCTCAGGGGCGCGACGACCCGCACGATCTCTACACGACTCAAGAAGAAGCATGTGCGTCTCATAAAACGGCTTGGGAAAACGCGAGTCACCGTGACTCTCATCGCTCGCGACCCGGCCGGCAACCTCTCGCGGTCAACGCGCAGGGTTGTGTTGCAGCCTCGCGCCTGAGGCGAGACCATCTGCGATCATGAGGAGTGAGCGGCTCACCAACTGAGGCGCCTGACCCATCGCGATGTCATTTCCGTCCACATATGAGAGCCACGGCGCCGTCACCTCGGTGACGGATCGCGTGCGTGCTCTGGGCGGGCTCATGCCGATCGACGGCAGTTTGAGCTGGATCGCTGATGGAGTAACCGGTGCAGCGCCGCTGCACTGCTACCTGATCGAAACTGGTGGCGGGCCGATCCTTCTCGACAGCGGTGCGCCGGTACATGAGGCCTTGCTTCTCGACCAACTCGACGAGTACCTCCCGGAGGCTGAAGAGCTCGTGCTCGTGCTGTCGCGGATCGTCGAGTTCGATAGCTTCGGCAATGCCGGGACGATCATGGATCGCTATCCCGTCGTTCACGTCTATTCACAGTTTCCGGTCGGCCAGTGGGTGTACTACCGGCATGTGCACGACGAGGTCGAGCGCGAAGCTCCGCCGAGCTGGACGTCGCTGGAAGGGGGGCTCGAGCTCAGCGCGGCTGGCGATAACAACGTGGCTCTGGAAGCTATCGATGCGCCATTGCGTCTCCTCGCGACCTGGTGGTTCTATGAGCCCTCGACCCGCGTTCTCTTCACCTCGGATAGCTTCGGCCATGCCGTAATGACCGATCTGAGTTCGCCTGGCTGTGTCACGGAGGAGGACGACGACACGACTCTGGAGGCGGTGCGCGAGCACCTACTCGCAAAGTTCGACTGGGTTAGGGTCGCCGACACGGCGCCACTTCAAGAACAACTCCGTGCCATTTTCGAAACCCGGCCAATCGAGGCCATCGCGCCTAGCTACGGCAGGCCTCTGGTCGGAGCGAGCGTCGTTCAGCGACACTACGAGATGATGCAGAGCACGCTTGAGGAACTCAGCGTGACAACATGACGAGCGGAGGTCTGTCCACCATGTTCACGGAGTCACCCCGACGGCTTTCCCAAGGCGTGTACTGGATCACCGACTGCCTCGTCATGGAGCATGAAGGTGAGCAGATTCACGCGTACTCCTCGGCATATCTTGTTCACGGTGAGGACTGCTCGCTGCTCGTCGATACAGGACATCCAAAGGACTGGGCGAGCGTCGAAGGCCAGCTCGATCGCCTGCACGCGGCCGGGGTGCCACCCGTCAAGTACTTCTTCCCCACCCATGCCGAGGTGCCACACGCAGCAAACCTGGGGCGACTCTTCAACAAGTATCCGGACGCGGTCGCGGTTGGCGACATCCGTGACTACCACCTCTTCTTCCCAGAATTCGCGGATCGGCTGTCGCCGATGGGGGAGGGCGAGTCGATCGATCTCGGAGGCACAGAGTTTGTGCTGCTCGAAGCGGTGATCAAGGATCTCGTCACGTCGCTGTGGGCCTATGACAGGCGCAGTCAGACGTTGTTCCCCGGTGACGGCTTTGCCTATATGCACCACCACCAGTCGGGCGAATGCTGGAAAACTGCCGAGGAGGTGCCTGACCTGCCGATTCCAGCGTTCACGGCGCTGTTCAGCTCGTACGCGTTGTACTGGACGCGCTTCACCGATATTGAGCCCCACATTGCCGCGTTGGACAGACTTCTGGCGCAATACCCGACGAAGGTGATCGCTCCCGGGCACGGATCTCCAGTTCTGAAACCTGAAGAGACGATTCCACGAGTGAAGCAAGGCCTACGAATAGGCAGCGAACAGATTCTCGACGAGACGCGATCATCAAGTGCCGCCTAGTCGCGGCATCGTTTGAGCTTCAGCGGAGGGCGATCGCTTCTTCGACCGGAGCGGATCTCTGGCGAGCTGATGTTGATAGCCGTCGTGCTCCTCTGGAGCTTCGGCTACAGCTCTGCTCGCTACTCGCTCACGCACGGCTGGGAGCCCCTTCAGTTCTCAGGTGTGAGATTCATCCTTGGCGCGCTCATCTTCTCCGTTGTCGCGCTTGTGAAAGAGCGGAGTCTGCGAATCGACAGAGGCGATCTGATCTATCTGCTTCCGGCCGGGCTGCTCGGAATCGTGGTCAATCAGATCACCTTCAATATTGGGCTCTCACTAACGACCGCGGCAACAGTCGCGTTGATCTTTGGCACCCTGCCAGTGTTTGCCGCTGTCCTCACCTCGCTGCTCGGGTGGGAGCGCCTTGGCGTCCGTCATTGGGTTGCCACCGGAGTCTCGTTCGCCGGTGTCGCGCTCGTCGCTGTTGGGACGGACGCGGATCTCTCAGGCGGGCTTGGCGGCATCTTGCTTGCTCTGGGCGCCGTGCTGACGTTCGCGATCTTCTCAGTGTCGGTCCTGCCTCTGATGCGCAAGTACTCCGTGTATCGAGTGACAGCCGTGGTCACGATCGCCGGCACCGTGCCATTGGCGCTTATATCGCTTCCGCAGATGCTGGGGGACAACTGGGCGGAGATCGAGCCGCTCGCCTGGGGTGGATTTGTCTACCAACTGCTCATGTTCGTTGGAACGTCGTACCTGTGGTTTGTGGTGATCAATCGGGTGGGCGCGTCTCACGCAACGATCTGGGTCAACATGCAGCCGTTCGTCGGCGCGGTGTTCGCAGTGATCATCCTCTCGGAAACTCTCGGTAGCCTGCAGATTGCTGGCGCGATCGTTATCGCCTTCAGCATCGTGCTGGCCAGTTGGCGGCGCCTGGGTCAAGTACCGGCCGCATGAGGACGTCGGAAACGCCATGTTGCAACGCCTTTGCCATGCACGCCATCAAACGAAACGAATGGCTGCGATGACCAGCAACCGATCACTCGAAGCGGGCCTAACGCGGTCGCGCTCGTTCGTTACGCGTACCGTGTAGCTGGTCGCTGATGAAACGTCTCTATCTACTACGACATGCCAAATCCAGCTGGAGGTCTCAGGAGGATGGCGACCACGAGCGCCCACTCGCCCCTCGAGGCGTCGCCGCGACGGAGCGGCTGACCCGTTACCTTCACGCGCAGGGGACGACGCCAAACGTTGTTCTCTGCAGCTCGGCGCGCCGCACGCGTGAGACGCTTGAGGGCATCGCAAGCGGCCTCGGTGGTGAGCCGGCCGTAGCGATCGACTCCGAACTCTACGGCGCGTCCGCGGAGCAGCTACTCGACCGCATCCGGCGACTTC
>JAUXJK010000226.1 GCA_030624785.1 Actinomycetes bacterium | reverse complement strand
GCAGGGAAGTCCGGCAACGGTCGACGAACCGGGCCGCAATCGATACCAAGCATCGATAGCGCCTCCTTTGCAGGCGAGACGTAGCCGGGGTCGTACTCGAGGAACCGATTCAACGGCTGGAGTTGCCGGTGCTGCCCCAACGCACCGGCGTGGTCGCCAGCGTGGACGAGTTCGAACAGGCGCACAATCTGCGAAGGGACGATCGACGCCGCCGTCGAGAAGATGCCTGGAGTGCCAACACAAAGCGCGGCGTAGAACTGGCTGTCGATTCCGGTGCAGAGCGACCGGCCAGTTCCCTCGGCGAGGCGCAGCGCCTCGACGAGCTGACCGAGATCGTCGCTCGACTGCTTCAACCCAATAATCCCGTCCACCGTCATCAGCTCGGCGATCACGGTCGGGGTCAGATCATTCCCCGTGTAGAGCGGATTGTTGTAGACCACAACCGGAAGTGCCCCGTCGCGGGCAACGTCGACGAAATGCCCATAGAGAGCCTCCTCGGGTATCCCGAAGTAGAACGGAGGTGTCAAAATCGCGGCGTCGGCTCCGACAGCAGCGGCATCGCGGGCGAGATCGATCGCCTCGAGAGTCGAGCATGCCGCGGTTCCGGCGTACACAGGCGCGGCTCCCGCCGCGACCTCGACGGTGATCTCATTGACGCGCCGGCGCTCTTCGCGGCTGAGGTGCGGGAACTCACCCGTACCACCGGTGGTCATGATGCCGTGCACGCCGCCCTCAACTACATGGCTGACGACACGACGAAGCGCGTCCTCGTCGACGGCGCTCCCATCGGAAATAAATGGGGTCGGAATGGCCGGAATGACTCCACGGAGCGTGTCGCTGGTGATCATCGTCCTCCGTCCTCTGCGGCCTTGCCGACCGTCCCACAATTGGTCCGGCCACTTAACCGATTTCCGGCCGATAGTAACACAGCCAACTGCGTCGATCGTGCCCGCTCGACGGGCTAGCCGACAACCTCCGCCAGCTAGCCGACCACCTCCGCCAGTAGGTCTTGCTCGACCGAGCGCAGGTGCTCGCGCATGGCTCGCGCCGCAGCCGTCTCATCGTGTTTTCCGATCGCCGTCAGCACGGCCTGGTGCTCGCGGATATCGCGCTCGCCGCCTTCCGAACTGACACGCGTTTGCTGTTTGAGCTCAGACCACGGCGCGCGGCGCATGATCTCCTCGAGCCGCTCGAACATCAGCATCAGCACAGGGTTATGCGTTGCAGCGGCGACGGCCACATGAAACGCGAGGTCAGGATCAGCGCCGTCCTCACCCTCCGCCACGCGCTCGATATGTTCGGCGACCGTCGCACGCATCCGCGCGAGATCGCGCTCGTTGCGTCCAGTCGCGGCGATCTCCGCGCAACGTGGCTCAACCGACTGACGAGCGACGATCACGTCGAGTGGGCTGTGTTCGCCGGCCACTGTCGCTTGAGCGCGCAGCGCCCACACCTTCGCCGCCCCTACATCGGTCACGTATGTGCCGCTCCCACCTCGGACGTCCAGGACTCCGGCGTGCTCCAGTACGCGGATCGCTTCGCGTACTGAGGCGCGACTCACGCCGAAGCGCGTCGCGAGAGTTCGCTCAGCCGGCAGAGCGGATCCCTGCGGGATCGTCCCGGACTCGATGGCGACCAGGATCTGCTCGACAATCGACGAGTAGAGCTTCGTCCGGTCAACCGTCTCAAAGGCCACAGCGCGCGTCACCGTCCTACGAGGCGAGCACTGTCGACCCTATCGACTAGCGGCCCAGATTGGTCAGACCAATGTCGTCGAGGTCTGGTACAACCGTGCGGGTACGACTGATCGGAGGGGTGGCCGCATGTTCCCACGAGCGCAGTTCGACCACATCGGAATCGTCACCTCAGAGAAGCAGGCTGGCGAGCGCTGGGTCGAGGCAACGCGTGTCTGGGTAACCAGTCCGCGCGATCACCCATACAACGTCGAATGGCTCAGATACGAGGCGGACAGCCCTGTCACTGGGCCACTTCGCACACAGCCTCATGTCGCCTATCGAGTCGATGACGTAGACGCTGCGCTCGAGGGCAAGCAAGTCGTCCTCGAGCCGTTCGATGTGGCCGACGGCTTCCTTCGCGTCGCGTTCGTACACGAGGCGGGCGCGCTGGTCGAGTTCATGCAGTATCGAGACCCGAGCGAAGAGGGCTGGTTCTAGTGTCGACTGGGCTGGCGGCGACAGGCTCTTCGACTGGCGGAGAGCCGCTCGGCGATCAGGCCAAGATCCGCTGTGACCAGGCGACCAAAGTGTACGAAACCCAGACGGGCCAACTCGTTGCCCTCGATCACTTCTCGCTTGACATCGCCGCCGGTGAGCTGGTCACGATCCTCGGCCCGAGCGGCTGCGGCAAGACCACGCTCCTCTGGTCCATGTCAGGGCTTCACGGGCTAACCGACGGGCAGGTGCTCATCGACGGCACCGCCGTCAGCGGTCCACGCCCAGACACCGTCGGCATGGTCTTTCAGGAGGCGAACCTGCTGCCCTGGCGCAACCTACGCAAGAACATCGACTTCGCGTTTGAGATCAGGAAGAAACGCAAGAACAAGGAGCGCATCGAGCACCTGCTCGAACAGACCGGCCTGGCCGGCTTCACGAAGGCGTTTCCGCGCGAGCTGTCCGGTGGCATGCAGCAGCGTGCGTCGATCGTGCGGGCGCTCGCGCAGGATCCCGAGATCCTGTTGATGGACGAGCCGTTCAGCGCCCTAGACGCCTTCACGCGCGACGAGATGAATCGGCTTCTGTTGAAACTCTGGGAAGAGAGCGGTCAGACGATCGTCTTTGTCACCCACAACATCAGCGAAGCGATCTTCTTGGCGGACCGCGTCGTCGTAATGACTGCAAGGCCCGGCCGTTTGGCGCACATCTACAACATCGATCTACCGCGCCCGCGCAACATCGATATGACCTTCGAGCCGCACTTCATCGAGTTGATCCAAGACGTGAAGCGAGTGGTCGAGACCGGCGGTCACGCCATAGAGGTCGAGTGAGCGTGAGTCGGACATGAGCGAGGTTCCCTCGGAGCTTCGGGACGAGATCCCGAAGTTCGACGACGACGCCCGGCAGGACCACGGTCCGGTCGGCATGACAGCTCTCACGTCGATGCGGACGGCGAAAAGCGCCCTCGAGATTGGCACGATCATCGGGCTTGCGATCGGCGTCTTCTGGCTGATTGAGCTGATCTTGCGAGTCACAGACACGCCTGAGTTCGTGCTTCCGAAGCCGACACAGGTCGTGACAACGCTGGTCGGTGATTGGGGCACGTTGTACGGACCTCACCTGTGGGTGACAGTCCAGACGTTCTTGATGGGTTTCGCGATCGGCGCGAGCATCGGGCTTCTGCTCGCCGCGGTGATCACGCAGCTCCCCTTCGTCGAGAAGGTGGTGGCCCCCTACATCATCATCATGGTGACCATGCCGATGGTCGCGCTGATTCCGTTCCTCAGGCTGAAAATGGGATTCGGGATCGGGCCGATCGTCATCGCGGTCGCGCTGGCCTCTGGCCCGATGGTGATGATCAACTCGGCGACCGGCTTCAGACGCACGGACTTAGCCAAGATCGCCCTCGCCCGCTCATACGGTGCGAGCACATTCCAGATCTTCCGTCAGATCCGCTTCCCGATGGCGCTCCCCATGATCATCGTCGGCTTCATGGTGGGCGCGATCTTCGGATTGCTGACCACGGTAGGCGGGGAGTTGGTTGCAGGAAGCGAGCGAGGCGGCCTCGGAAGGCAACTGAAGTTCTTCTCCTCGCTGATCATTCTTGACGGCTTTTGGGCAACGATCGTCGTCATTGCCGCTCTCGGCGTGACGATCTACGTAGTGTTCTTCCTGATCGGGAAGAAGTGGGCGAGTTGGCAAACATGAACGGAGGAGCGAGATGACTGAGAACCATGATCCGATTGAAAGATTGCTTAGGGGCAGGCTTGACCGCCGTAACCTGCTCAAACGCGGCGCAGGCGCCGGCCTCGGCGTCATGGGCATCGGTGGGTTGCTAGCAGCCTGCGGCGGCGATGACGACAGCGCCGCGCCGGCCGAGCCAGCCGCCGAGCCAGCCGCCGACGCTCCCGCAGATGCGCCGGCCCCGGCGCCTGCAGCGAGTGGCGCGCCCGGGAAGATCCGCTGGGTCACCCCGCGCGGCACGCTCGACGTCATGGACGACTACAACCTCCAGGTGCCACTCGAAATGGGCTACTTCGACGACCTCGGAGTCGAGGTCGAGCTGATCGCCGGAACCGGCGAGAACGAGATGCAACTCGTCTCCGAGGGCCAGGTCGACGTGGGCTACCCCTCACCGGGCGTTCTTACATCCGCGATCAACGCCGGCGTCCCCGTGATCATGGCCTGGGAGATGATTCCCGGGCAGGTATTCAACTTCTCGATTCACGAAGACAGCGAGATCCAGGACGTCAAGGACATCGAGGGGACAACAATGGCCGTGTGGACGGTCGGATGGAAGGTGATCATCGATCCGCTACTTGTCG
>JAUXJK010000283.1 GCA_030624785.1 Actinomycetes bacterium | reverse complement strand
GAGCTCGACGTCGTGAGCGTCGATAAGGCGCGTGAGCTCGCGCTCGGCGGTCTCGGTGTCGTTTCTCGGAGCGGTCGGATACACGGTTGCATGAGCCACGAGCCTGCCAGTAGAGTCGATGACGGCGACTTTGCATCCGGTCCTGAAACCCGGGTCGATCCCAAGGATCGCCTTTTTGTGCGCGGGCGGGGCGAGGAGGAGTTCGCCGAGATTGGTCGCGAAAACGTTGATCGCATGGCTTTCGGCGATGTCCCGTAGTGAGGATAGTACCTCGGTTGAGATCGACGGCTTCAGCAAACGCGCGTAGCAGTCACGCACCGTCGCTTCGAGCTCCGGGCGGAACAAAAAGAGAGGATTCGTGAGCACGCGCCGGGCGAGATTGTCCGTAAGCTGGTCGTCGTCGACGTTAATTGCAATAGAGAGCGCGTTCTCGGACTCACCGCGCCTCATCGCGAGAATACGATGGGAGGCGAGCCGTGCGATCGGCTCGCGATAGTCGTAGAAATCTTCGAAGCGATGATCGTCGCCGTCGTAGCCGCGTTTCTTCTTCGCCGTGACGAAGCCACGACCGAGTTGAAATCGCAACCAGGAGCGGGTTGCAGGGTCCTCTGACCAACGCTCGGCGATGAGATCGCTGGCGCCCCTTAGTGCGGACTCCTCGTTCTCGACGCCGCGCGTGGGATCGACGAAGGGCTCCAGGATCGATGCCCGGGTGGCGTCGAGATCGACTTGGGCCGCCAGGAGTGTCGCGAGCGGCTCGAGCCCGCGCTCTCGCGCGACCGTCGCCCGGGTCTTGCGCTTGGCTTTGTACGGCAGATACAGGTCGTCGACTTCGCGAACATGTCTGGCAGCCAGAATCGCTCGCTCGAGCTCGCGATTGAGAGCCCCCTGTTCGGAGATCGACTTCAGTACCAGATTCTTGCGATCGATGAGCTCTCTTGCGGCCGTGAGGGCGTCATCGACCGTCCCGATCTGGACCTCATCACGCCCGCCAGTATTCTCCTTGCGGTATCGCGCGATGAAGGGAATCGTATTGCCGTCAGACAAGAGCTCGACCGCGCCGCGGACAATCTTCGGCCCGAGTCCAAGCTGGGATGCGATTGTCGTGGCTACCTGGGACAAGTCGAAGGGAATGTGGGTCGGGCGTGAGCTCATGGAATTCATCAGTCGGCCCGTCGAGTTGAGATCGAGCATACGGACTTGCTGGCCCCATTCCTGCCGACGACGCAGACGCGCTCCGCTCGTTCGAACTCCGAACGCCAGCGAGACATGGTTGAGGGTAACGAGAGGTCGTGTCAACTGGTTACGGACAACCCGCGTGGGAACTAGAGATAGACTTAGAGGGTTCGCATGACTTCCTTGACCCGCGTTAGCACCCGGCACGGCCGCAGTCTCGCGTGACGGCGCTTCAAGAAGCGGTCGCGCGCTACTGGGGATACACGACCTTCCGACCCTTGCAGCGGGAAGCGATGGACGCGGTCCTCGTTGGCCGCGACTCGTTGGTCGGTCTGCCGACCGGCGGCGGCAAGTCGTTGTGCTTCCAGGCGCCGGCCGTCGTGCGCCCGGGACTTGCCCTCGTCGTCTCTCCCCTTATCTCGCTGATGAAGGACCAAGTCGACACGCTTGTCGGTAACGGCGTGCCGGCCGGACTTTACAACAGCTCGCTCGCTGCCGACGAGAAGGCCGCCGTCAGCGCGGGTCTCCGCCAAGGGCGCTACCGCCTCCTCTATGTTTCCCCAGAACGTCTGGTCGGCGAAGGCAGCGACGGCTTTTTGGAGCTCCTGTCGTCGTGCCAGATCAGCTTTGTCGCCGTCGACGAAGCCCACTGCATCAGCCAATGGGGACACGACTTTAGGCCTGAGTACCGTCAGCTCGGACGCCTGCGCCAGCGGCTACCCGGCGTCAGCCTTCACGCATTCACGGCGACGGCTACCTCGCGTATCCGCCGGGACATCGCCGTCGAGCTCGCCCTGAACGATCCGCTCGAGTTCGTCGGCTCGTTCGATCGACCGAATCTCCTCTATCGGGTGCTGCCGAGGTCCACGCTGAAGCGTCAACTGCTCGACGTGCTCGACCGCCATCGCCGCGAGTCGGGAATCATCTACTGCACGTCGCGCCGGGAAGTCGATGCGCTGGCCGAGTGGCTGACCGGGCTCGGCATGGCCGCCCTGCCCTATCACGCGGGGCTCTCGGACGCGGAACGCAGCCGCAATCAGGACGCGTTCTTGAGCGAACGCGTCGACGTCATCGTCGCTACCGTCGCCTTCGGCATGGGCATCGATAGGTCGAACGTCCGGTTCGTCGTGCACGTCGGAGCGCCTCGGTCGCTCGAGCACTACCAACAGGAGTCTGGGCGAGCGGGACGGGACGGTCTCGAGGCGGAGTGCGTGTTGATCTCCTCGGCTGCCGACTTCATGAAGTGGCGCCTCATGCTCGAGCGGGGCGGCGAGCTCTCCGATGCCAGCCAGGGTCTTCTGCGGCAGATGGAGCGCTACGCGACGGGCGTTGGCTGTCGTCATCGGCACCTCGCCGAGTATTTCGGGGATGAATACCCGACTGAAAAGACCGGGAAGAGGGCCGGGTGCACGGCGTGCGATTTTTGCCTCGACGAGCTCGAGCAAGTCGTCGCACCGGTTGTGCTCGCCCGCAAGATTCTGTCGTGCGTCGCTCGCGTCGAGAACCGGTTCGGTGCAACACACGTGGCGAGCATCCTGCGAGGGCACGCGTCCCGACAGGTCGTCTCGAGGGGGCACGAGAAGTTGAGCACGTTCGGCCTCCTGCCGCACGCCTCACTCACTGAGGTCCGCGGCTACATCGAGCAGCTCATCGGGCTGGGTCTTCTGCAGCAGGCCGGAGACGAGTACCCCGTGCTTGCGCTGACGGCGACAGGACTCGAGCTACTGAAGGACGAGACCAGGTGCCCGGACATGACGCTCGCGCGGCAGCGTCCACCCCGGAAAACGGCGAAGCGCGCGCAATCGCGTGCCGAGGCCGAGTCGTGGCAGGATGTCGACCGCACGCTCTTCGACCGCCTCCGCACCGTTCGGCTCGAGATCGCCCAGTCACGTGGAGTGGCGCCCTATGTGGTGTTCCACGACACGACGCTTCGAGAGATGGCCCGACTTCGGCCCACATCGCTCGAGGCGTTGCTGGCCGTCAAGGGCGTCGGGGCGCGGAAGGCAGACGACCTGGGTGAGGCCTTCCTCGCCGCGATCCGCAGCCACTCCTCGAGACGGCACTGTCAAGTTGGCGAGTACGGCGCGTGACCGTCCCTCGACGTCTGGCTTTCCATCATCTTTCAGCAGGCACACGTCACCGCATCCCACACCAAGAAGGAGCGAGCCCTGAGCAAGCGGTGGTGAGCCGCTCGTAACAGGTGACGTCCCACACGAAAGAGATTCCTCACGGGTCCGTGCACCGACAGAAAACGTTGCGCGTGCGCGGCAGATTTGAACCGACGCATCTGTCGCTCGCGCTGCCGAGTCGGCTGGTGAGACACCTCCGCGCGGTTGTCCTCGTACTGCCCTGTGCGGTGAACGACTGACGGCATCATGGTTCGATGGGCCGCTGCGTAACTGCGCAGCTTGTCGGTCATCAGAGGCGTTGGTGCATGAATCGAAACTGACCCGCAGCGATCCCAACCCAGGCCCCCTCACCGACTGATGGCGTACGAGTCTGG
>JAUXJK010000010.1 GCA_030624785.1 Actinomycetes bacterium | reverse complement strand
GCGGAGATCCTGGTGCGGTCGCGTTCGATGCGATTGAGGCTGGCATCGCACGCCGTCGAGATGTCGTGCTCGTCGATACCGCCGGGCGGCTTCACACTCAGACGAACCTGATGGAAGAGCTCGCGAAAGTACGTCGCGTTATCGCAAACAAGCTCGAGGGCGCCCCGCACGAGACGCTGCTCGTGGTTGACGCAACGACCGGTCAGAACGGGCTTCGCCAAGCCGCGCTGTTCCAAGAGACCGTCGAGGTGACCGGGGTGGTCCTCACGAAGTTGGACGGCACCGCGAAGGGAGGGATCGTGCTCGCGATCGGCCACGAGCTCGATCTGCCGGTAAAGCTCGTTGGCGTTGGCGAGGGGGTCGAGGATCTTCAGCCCTTCGACGCGCGCGGTTTCACCCAGGCCCTTCTCGGCGGCGAAGACGAGGAATAGTCGGGACGTGTGACCATTGCGGCTTGGTGCGCATGCACCCCGTCCAACGCGATGCCTCGTCGGGTGACTAGGAGGGGCCGTTGGGGTTCGAAACGAGGCGGAGCCCCAGGCGCACGCCGCGTCGACCCGCTTCGCCAGCAGGCAGCTCAACGACTGCCGATGCCTGTCGACACGCCGCAATGCGCCACGGCGCAACGTGCGCCGTAACTTTCACAACGCGCAGATTGCGATCGAGGAAAACGACGTCGACCGCGTTCTTGCGGAACAGTGTGTGCGCCCAGGTCGCGGGCTTGGTCAACAAGCCTGACCCGTTCTCGTCGCCTCGTGTACGCAGGATGCGAAACTTGGAGATGGTCGTGAGTGCGAGTTCGCAACGCTCGCAAATGACCGCTCCGTTCGGTGCAGCCAGCCGCACCGTTGGCATTGTGCCGCCCCTCATTCCCGTGTTATCGGCGTCTGACAGATCTTCGTGAGCCGGGTCAGTCACGCATGAACGTGTCACAGCTCCTCGGCCCGCCTGACTCCGACGGCTGTCGGGCACTTTGCGGTCGATAGACTGACATCGATGTTTGACACGCTTTCAGAGCGTTTGCAGGGCGTTCTCGGGGGCTTGCGGGGGCGCGGCCGGCTAACCGAGGAAGACCTGACGAAGGCGTTGCGCGAGATCCGGCTCGCTCTGCTCGAAGCCGATGTGAACTTCAAGGTCGTCAAGGACTTCGTGGCTGACGTCAAGGAGCGTGCAGTCGGCACCGACGTTCTGAAGAGCCTGACGCCTGGCGAGCAGGTCGTGAAGATCGTCCACGACGAGCTCGCGCAACTGCTCGGTGGCGGTAGTTCGGCGCTGGCGTTCGCGGGTCGTCCGCCTACGGTGATCTTGCTCTGCGGCCTGCAGGGCGCCGGTAAGACCACTGCAGCGGCCAAGCTCGCGCTCTATTTGCGTAAGGATGGCCGATCGCCGGCCGTTGCAGCCTGTGATCTCGCTCGCCCGGCTGCTATCGACCAGCTCGAACAACTGGGACGTCAACTTCAGATCCCGGTCTACGCGGAACGAGGAAGCACTGATGCGCCTGCCGTGGCGGCGTACGCTCTCGAGCTGGCCCGCGCCCAGGGGCGCGACGTACTAATCGTCGACACTGCGGGTCGGCTACATGTCGACGACGAGTTGATGCAGGAGCTCACGGATGTCCGCGCAGCAGTGAAGCCCCACAACATCCTGCTCGTGGTCGATGCGATGACCGGTCAAGACGCGGTCAATGTCGCGACGTCATTCCAGGAGCGGGTCGCGTTCGACGGCGTGATCGTCACCAAACTCGACGGCGATGCCAGAGGGGGCGCTGCCCTGTCGGTGAAGGCGGTAACCGGCGCCCCGATCAAGTTCGGCTCCGACGGCGAGAAGGTCGAGGCCCTCGAGGTATTCCACCCGGAGCGGATGGCGTCGCGGATCCTCGGGATGGGCGATGTCCTCACGCTGATCGAGAAGGCCGAGGAGGCATCTGACGTCGACGAGCAGGCCGAGATGGAAGCGCGCGTGCGCGCCGGTCAGCTCACGTTTGATGACTTCCTCAAGTCGTACCGCATGATGCGCAAGATGGGGTCGCTGAAGAACGTCGTCTCGATGATTCCCGGTCTAGGAAAGCAACTTCAAGGTGTTGACGTCGATGAGCGTGAGCTCGAGAGAGTTGAGGCGATCATCCTCTCGATGACGCGGGAGGAGCGACAAACGCCAGAGGTGATCAACGGGGCCCGCCGGGCGCGAATTGCGCGCGGCAGCGGGACGAGCGTTCAGCAGGTCAACCGGCTCCTGAACGCGCGCAAGCAGATGCAGAAAATGATGAAGCAGATGAGCGGCGGTAAGACGCCGAACCTACAATCACTTGTGGCTCAGCAGCGAAAGGGTCGCTGAACGCAGGTTGGGCGCATTGTTTCCTACAGGATCAAGACTCAAACAACGGAGGTTGTAAGCGTGGCAGCACGGATTAGGCTCGCGAGAGTGGGCTCGAAAAAGAACCCGATATACCGGGTAGTAGTGGCGGATCGAAGATCTCCACGCGACGGTCGTTTCATCGAGATAGTCGGGCGGTACAACCCCCAGACGGATCCGTCGACGATCGATCTGAAGACGGAACGTATCGAGGAGTGGATCGGCAAAGGTGCCGAGGCGAGCAACGCGGTGCAGAAGCTCATGAAGGCGGCCGCGAAGGCCGAGGCTGCCGCTTAGGTATGCAGGATCTCGTTACATACCTCGCTCGCCGGCTCGTGGACAACCCGGATGAGGTCCGTGTCGAAGCCCAGACGCGTGAGGACAGCATCAGGCTCCGAGTTTCGGTCGCGCCTGAGGACGTTGGCAAGATCATCGGCAAGCAGGGCCGGATCATCAGGGCCATGCGTACCGTCGTGCGCTCAGGCGGCGCACGCAATGGACAGCGGGTGATGCTCGAGATCGTCGAGTGACCGACGGTTCGAGCGCGACCTGGGTCGCAATCGGTCGGGTCGGAAAGGCCCACGGTCTCGACGGGTCGTTTGTGGTCGAGAAGCCCAGCGACGCTGCAGCGCATTTCGAGCCCGGATCCGAGCTCTACCTTGATCGAGCCCCGGTGCGGGTCGTCGCGTCCAAGCGCGCGGGCGGCCGCACCGTGATCAAGCTCGATATCGAAGCAGTAAGAGGCGCTCAGCTCGAGCTTCCCCGATCGCAGCTGCCCATTCTCGGCGCCGAGGAGTACTACGTCTTTCAACTCGTTGGGCTCAGGGTCGAGACCGACGACGCTCGTCCCGTTGGTGTTATCAGCGATGTACTGCCAGGGCCTGCCAACGACGTACTCGAGCTCGACAACGGCGAACTATTGCCACTGGTGCACGTGTGCGTGCTCCGGGTGGATATCAGTGCGGGTCTCGTGGTTATTGCAAGGAGCTTCGCTCCTGACGGCTAACGTGAGTGAGTGCGAATCGACATTTTCACGCTCGTGCCACATGCGTTCGCCTGGATGTGCGAGCAGCGTCCCGTGGCCGCCGTCCTCGGTAGCGCGCTCGATCTCCGAATCTTCAGCTATCGAGACTTCACGCCGCTTCGTGCCGGTCAGGTCGATGACGAACCATACGGCGGTGGCGCTGGCATGGTGCTTCGCGTGGATGTCGTCGATGCAGCCCTCGAGGCCGCGTATGGCGCAGTGGGCGAATGCTCTCCAAGAGTTATTGCCTTGAGCCCGTCGGGACGACAACTCGACCAGGCATACGTGGAGGAGTTGACGGCCGAGTCGCACATCGCGCTGCTCTCGGCTCGATTCGAGGGATTCGACAGTCGGGTACATGACCATCTTGCGCCGGAAGCATTGTCCGTCGGCCCGTATGTCCTCTCCGGGGGAGAGATCCCAGCGATGGCTGTGATCGACGCGGTCACACGCTACGTTCCCGGCGCACTCGGTAGCACCGAGAGCACGACCGAGGAGACGTTCTCGAAAGAGCTCGAGGGACGCTCTGAGTACGCGCACTACACCCGTCCCGCCGAGTATCGGGGCTGGGGCGTGCCCGAGGTATTGCTCTCAGGCGACCATGCTCGGATCGCCGCGTGGCGTCGCGAGAGCAGCCTTGCTCGGACGCGGGCATGAGGGGGCCAGTCGAGCGAGTAACGGGTCGACTGCCTGATCCGTGGCGAACCATCGCCGACTGGGTACTCACAATCGGTATTGCGATCGGCTTCGTTCTGCTCGTCAAGGCGTTCCTCTTCAATCCGTATCGCATTCCGTCTAGCTCGATGGAACCTACGTTCCATTGCGCGCAGCCCGGCGTCGGCTGTGAGTCCGACCGCTCAGACCGCGTGATTGCGAACCGCTTTAGCCTCCATATCCGCGATCCGAAGCGGGGGGACATCGTCGTTTTCAACACGCCACAACAGGCCGAGATTCAATGCGGCGTAGGCGGTGTCTATGTGAAACGCATCATTGGCCTGCCTGGCGAACGGATCTCTCAAGACAACGGCATCGTGTTCATCAACGGCGAAAGCCTTGACGAAGCCGGCTACCTCGATTCCGATCGTTTCGGGGGACGAGATTTCCCGCCTGTCGAGATCGACGGGTCGAACTATTTCATGATGGGCGACAACCGGCGTCAGTCCTGTGACAGCAGAGATTGGGGCACCGTGGAACGCGAACGAATGATCGGGACGGCCTCATTTGTCTACTGGCCGATAAACCGAATTGGTTTTCGCTAACATCATGGGCTGACGTCTGCCCGTTAGATGTCTCCTTTTCACCATGTCTGATCTCATTGACGCTATCGAGCGGAAGCAACTCCGCGAAAACCTGCCCATATTCAAGGCCGGGGACACTGTTGGTGTGCATTTTCAGGTGATCGAGGGTCAGCGCCGCCGAGTGCAGGTCTTCGAAGGCGTTGTCCTCAAGCGACAGGGCTCCGGTTCACGCGAGACCTTCACGGTGCGCAAGCAGTCATCGGGCGTCGGGGTTGAGCGCACGTTTCCGCTGCACTCGCCAAAGATCGAGAAGATCGATGTCAAGGCCATTGGTGACGTGAGACGCGCAAAGCTTTACTACTTGCGCGACAGAGTCGGAAAAAAGGCGCGCGTCCGCGAACTTCGCCAGTAGCTGAAGGCTATGCTCGACGCCGTGCAGCGCACGGGTCGACGCCTCCTCGCATTTGACAGACGCTTAGGCGCCCGCTGGGTCGCGGGCACAGACGAAGCGGGGCGTGGCTGTCTCGCCGGGCCTCTCGTGGCGGCTGGCGTCCTATTCGACTACGAGCGCGTCCGGGGGCACGTGACGTCCTCGCTCGGCACACTCAACGACTCGAAGCAGCTCGAACTCGCGGAGCGTGAACGGCTCTACCGCGTTGTGCTCACGCTTGCGACCAGGGTGAACGTTCAGATCGTGCCTTCTCTCGAGATCGACAGATCCGGGCTCCATCGATCGAACCTCGGCGGTCTCCGCCGCTGCCTTGCAGCCCTCAGTCCTCCGGCGGAGATCTGCCTCGTCGACGGGTTCAAGCTCGGCCCTCACGCGCCCGAGCACACGGCGGTCGTCGACGGCGATCAGAAGAGCGCAGCCATCGCTGCGGCTTCGATCGTTGCGAAGGTCACGCGCGATCGTCTGATGCGTCGCTTCGACGCGCTCTATCCGGGCTTTGGGTTCGCGAGCCACGTCGGCTACATCACGCCGCGGCATGTCGACGCGGTTCAGGCGCTGGGTCCCTCGAGGCTCCATCGAATGAGCTTCCAGGCGCGCTGCTATCGGTCCGATTCAGTCGAGCATGGGACACCGACACACGATGACAACTCTCGTTGAGATGCCCGGCGTTCGGGGGCGCTCGCTGCAAAGTGAACGAGCGTGGAGCTCTTGCCGAGGCGCGTGTCCGCAAACGCCTCGTGCAGCTTGGCTATCGAATACTCGACATGAATGTGCATCTCGCGGGCGGAGAGCTCGACATCATTGCGCGACGAGGTGAGCAACTGCTGATCTGCGAAGTACGCATGCGGAGCAGTGATGCGTACGGAGACGCTCTCGAGACGGTTGATTGGGCGAAAGCACGGCGAATTCGCAAAGCCGCCAACCTCTGGATTGCGCGCACTCCCGGCGCGAGGCGACTGGAGGTTGCGTTGCAGGTGGCGGCGGTTCGGCCGCATGGAATCGAGTTCGTCCCGTTCGAGTAGTCAAGACTTCGGCGGCAGCGGTCGGTCGCTCGAGAGCTAGCTAGGGGAGTCGCGCAGCTTCACGGGAAGGGCGAACTTTACGCCCGACCAGGTCTCGTTGATAGCCGCCACCTTCGTGTCAACGAGGGCGTGCTCGATTCCGAGCGTGCGCACTACGCTGCCATTGAGGTCTGTTCTGGACGCCCGAGTTTGGCTTTGGCCAGGCGATCCAGAGCGATCCGTCCGGGTAGATCGCTTTTGGTAGCGCGGGCAGACGAGTGCGAAGGGCGGCGGCGCGGTCGTAGAAGGCGACCACCACGTTCGGAGCTCGTCGGAGTCGGATTGCCGAATCTGTTGCGATCACGGCACGAGGGCGGTGCAGCATGTGACGGGGGTTGCGGAATCGCTACGTAGCGTCGGCCCGGTGTTGGCTCGGACCCTGACGAACGCCTTGGTCGGACTCGAGGCCAAACCTGTCGAGGTTGAGGCGCACCTTCAGCGCGGCTTGCCGGGGTTCACGATCGTTGGTCTGCCGGACAAGGCATGTCAGGAGGCGAAGGAACGAGTCCGGAGCGGGGTGACGAGCGCCAAGCTCGAGTGGCCTCTGCGTCGAATCACCGTGAATCTCGCTCCGGCTGATCTGCGGAAGAATGGCTCGGGTTTCGACCTGCCGATTGCAATCGCCATTCTTGCTGCCTCGGGTCAGATCAACGCGAGCCGGCTTGCCGGTCACGCGGCGCTCGGCGAGTTGGCACTCGACGGCCGAGTGCGGTCGGTTCCAGGCACGCTCGCCATCGCCGAGGCTGCGCATCGCGCCGGGTTGCGTCGATTGATCTGCGCAGAGGAGTCAGCGCCCGAAGCGACGCTCGCCGGCATCGAGCCTGTGCCCGTTACGGATCTGGGCGAGGCCTACGACTACCTCTGTGGCCGGACTCAACCGCGAAGTGTGCCGAAACCGCGACGCTGTCGCGTTGCATACGACGGGCCGGATCTTGCCGACGTGCGCGGCCAGCAGCGGGCACGTAGAGCACTAGAGCTCGCTGCCGCCGGACGTCACCCGTTGCTGCTCGCAGGGCCGCCCGGCACGGGAAAAACCATGCTCGCGCGCCGGCTCTCGGGGATTCTTCCACCACTCAGTGCTGCGGAGGCAATCGAGGTCACTCGCATCCAGTCAGTTGCGGGCCTTCTCGATCGACGAGCCGGCCTCGTCTCGAAGAGGCCGTTCCGAGCGCCACATCATTCGGCGACGCTCGTTGCCCTCGTCGGAGGCGGCGCCGGGCCGCGGCCCGGCGAGGTCAGCCTCGCTCACAGGGGCGTTCTCCTTCTCGATGAGTTACCCGAGTTCGCTCGCCATGCTCTCGAGGGCCTCCGGCAGCCGCTCGAGGATGGAACCGTGACCGTCGCGCGCGACGTTTCCCGCGTGTGTGCTGCTTGTTGCGACGATGAACCTATGCCCATGTGGCGCACGCGGGGACGCACGCCTGGAATGCACCTGCTCTCCGTCCTCGCTGGCCGGTCACGCTGGTCGAGTCTCGCGGGCCCTGCTTGATCGCTTCGATCTTGTCGTGACGATGCCGCGCAGCTCCGGAGCGGAGCTCGCGGCGCCTACGGGAGAGCCGACTGAGTCGGTCGCTGCGCGAGTCGCTGAGGCTCAAAAGGCTCTCAATCAGCGGCATAGTGAGGCGAGCCCAGACGCCAGGTCGCTTCTCGACCAGGCTGTTGATCGGTTGCCGCTGTCAGCTCGCGGACGGGCTCGCTCGCTACGTGTCGCTACGACGGTGGCGGCCCTAGCCGGATCAACCGTCGTCGAATCAGAGCACATTGCCGAAGCCCTGTCGTATCGGGCGCCCTCCGACTTCAATACGGACTAGCACGCTCCGGTGGGAGGTCGATTCGATCATCATGTCGTCGGCGTTCGCGGTGACGTCTATCCGACGCTCCTTCGTCAGATCCACGATCCGCCTGAGCGACTCTTCGTCGTCGGCTCGAACGTTGCGATCCTTCAGAAGCGAATGGTCGCGCTGGTCGGTGCGCGATCGTGTTCGAGCTATGGCAGGCAGGTGACCAGGACGCTTGCGCGAGCTCTTGCTGAAGCGGGCGCGGTGGTTGTTAGCGGACTTGCTCGCGGTGTGGACACCGAGGCGCATCGGGGCGCTCTCGATGTCGGAGGGGCGACCATCGCTGTTCTCGGCTGCGGGATCGACGTCGTGTATCCGGCACGCAATCGCCAGCTCGCCGAGGGGATCTGTGAGGGAGGTCTGCTGATCTCGGAGTATCCCGACACAACGCCGGCGGCACCGTGGCGATTTCCAGCTCGGAATCGGATAATTGCGGGAGTTGCGCTTGCGACCATCGTGGTCGAGGCACGCGAGCGGAGCGGAGCCCTGATTACGGCAGATTTCGCGCTCGACGCGGGGCGAGAGGTGCTCGCCGTGCCCGGAGAGATCACCTCTTCTAGATCCGCGGGCACGAACGCCCTGATTCGCTACGGCGCGACCCCGGTCGGATCGATATCGGAGTTGGTCGCCGATCTTGGGTTCGAGGTCGTGGCGCCCCGAGCCAGCACCAGCTCGGATGCTGAGCGGCGTTTGATCGACGCCATAGAGAGTGGCGCAACGACACTCGACGACCTTGGCCGCGTGCTCGATCTCGAGCCTGCAGCGCTCTCGTCTCGGGTCACCGAACTCGAGCTTGCTGGGCGGTTGGAGGCAGCGGATGGCCACTATCGCGTGACCGCGATCTGACGAGCTACAGGCCAGCGTCGCCCGCCGTCCGGGGGTTCCGTACAATGCCGGTGTCGAGCCAAGACTGGCTCTTCAACCTGTGGGCGCCCGACCTTGACTTCAAGCACGAAGGCCAATGAGCAGCGCGAGCGAGTGATCGTGCGGTTCGCGGGCGACTCCGGCGATGGCATGCAGCTGTCGGGGAATCGCTTTGCGAGAGCTACAGCAGTGCTCGGAAACGATCTCGTGACGATGCCGGACTTCCCGGCCGAGATTCGGGCGCCGCGCGGAACGCTTCATGGCGTTTCAGCATTCCAGATCCATTTCGCGTCGCACGACATTCTCACGCCAGGCGATCAACCAAACGTGCTCGTCGCGATGAACCCTGCGGCGTTGAAGACGAACCTGCCTCTCGTCGAGAGCGGCGGTGTCGTCATCGTCAACGAAGACGAGTTCACGGATCGCAATCTCGACAAGGTCGGCTACAAGACGAACCCGCTCGAGGACGACAGCCTCGCTGGCTATCAGGTGTACGCCGTGCCGATGGAGACGATTACGAAGCGGGCCGGTGAGGAGATCGAAGGCGTCACCAACCGCGAAGCGATTCGAGCGAAAAACTTCTTCGCTCTCGGCCTGCTCTCGTGGATGTATGGCAGGCCCACTGACGTGACAATCGACTGGATCGAAGCCAAGTTCAAGAACGTCGATGCAGTGCGTCAGATCAATCGCGCAGCGTTCATGGCGGGCCATAACTTCGGCGAAACCACCGAGATGTTCGGTGTGCTCTACGAGGTCAAGCCGGCCGAAATGGCGCCTGGCAAGTACCGAAACGTGAACGGTAGTGTCGCGCTCGCGTGGGGCCTGATCGCTGGCAGTGTCCGCAGTGGCTTGCCGCTGCTGTACGCGAGCTACCCAATTACCCCGGCTTCCGAGTTGCTGCACGAACTGTCGAGGCACAAGAACTTCGGCGTCCGCACGGTTCAAGCAGAAGATGAGATTGCTGCGGCAAATATGGCGCTCGGCGGCGCGTTCGGCGGGCACCTCGGGGTGACGGGGACGGCCGGCCCGGGTATCGATCTGAAATCAGAGACGGTTGGTCTCGCGTCGATCTACGAGCTGCCCATGATCATTGTTGACGTACAGCGAGCCGGACCGTCCACCGGAATGCCAACCAAGACTGAGGCCGCCGACCTATTGGCCGTGATGTACGGACGACATGGCGAGTCGCCGGTCCCAATCGTCGCTCCTGCGACACCTGGAGGATGCTTCGACGCAGCGATCGAGGCGACCCGCATCGCGGTTCGCTATCGAACACCTGTATTCATTCTGTCCGACACGTATCTCGGCAACTCGTCCGAGCCGTGGCTCATTCCGTCCGTCGACGACCTTCCAGAGATCGACCCAAACTTCACGGTGGAAGCGAACCACGATGACGGGTTCATGCCATACCTGCGCAACACTGACCTCGCCCGTCCGTGGGCCGTGCCTGGCACACCGGGCCTCGAGCACCGTATCGGCGGACTCGAGAAAGAGGATGGCACCGGGAATATCAGCTACGACCCCGAGAACCATGAGCGCATGACGCGAATTCGTGCCGAGAAGATCGAACGAATCGCTGACGACATCCCAGCCCTCGAGGTCGACGATCCCGATGGCGCCGACCTGCTGGTGATCGGCTGGGGCTCGACGCACGGTGCGATCGCCGCGGCAGCGCGCCGTGTACGCGGCTGGAACGGCAAGGTGGCGATCGCGCATCTCACGCACTTGAATCCGTTTCCGAAAAACACGGAAGCGGTCGTACGCTCCTATTCAAAGGTACTCGTTCCGGAGCTAAACACCGGCCAGCTGACCATGATGTTGAGAGCTCGTTTCCTGATCGACGCAGAGTGCTATTCGAAGGTCCAAGGCCTGCCGATTCGAGCGGCCGAACTCGAGCAAGTTATTCGGGAGCGTCTGTAGATGGCAACGGCCGAGTTCACGAAGCAAGACTTCACGAGCAATCAAGAGCCCCGCTGGTGCCCGGGGTGCGGCGACTACGCGATTCTCGCGTCGGTGCAGTCGGTGATGCCCGATCTGGGTGTCGCGCCTCACGACACGGTCTTCGTTGCAGGCATCGGCTGTGCAGGCCGGTTCGCGTACTACATGGATACCTATGGCATGCACGGAATTCACGGTCGGGCACCCGCCCTCGCGACCGGTCTAGCGGTATCACGGCCCGACCTGTTCGTCTGGGTGGTTGCGGGCGATGGAGATGCCCTATCGATCGGTGGCAACCATCTGATCCACGCACTTCGTCGAAATGTTCCGATCAAGATTCTCTTGTTCAACAACCAGATCTATGGATTGACAAAAGGTCAGTATTCGCCGACGAGCGAGGTTGGAAAGATCACGAAGTCGACGCCATTTGGGGCGCTCGATCACCCGTTCAATCCGTTGGCTCTCGCGTTGGGCGCTGAAGCGACGTTCGTGGCTCGGACCATCGACGTTGATCGCAAGCATTTGACCCAAACCCTCAAGCAAGCCGCGGCCCATCCGGGTGCCGCGATCATTGAGATCTACCAGAACTGCAATGTCTTCAACGACGGAGCGTTCGACGCCTTGACCGACAAAGGAACCAAGGATACGAACCAGATCCGGCTCGAGCACGGGCAAGCGATTCGTTTCGGCGTCGAGCAGGAAAATGGCGTCGTGCAGAACACTGACGGCTCGTTGTCGATCGTGGCTGTTGACGATGTGGGCGAAGACCATCTCCTGAAACACGATGCCCATCTCGCTGATCCGAGTCTTGCGTTCGCTCTCGCGAATCTCGCCGCGCGCCCAACCGGGCCAACGCCGATCGGGGTATTTCGCGCAATCGAGCGACCGGTGTATGGGCAGGCGATCGACGACCAGATTGCGTCCGCGCGTGACAAACTCGGCGACGGCGATCTCGCAACTCTTCTGAATTCCGGCGACGCCTGGGACGTCGAATAGCTCAGTCTGGGAACGTCGTCGGCCTCTCGACGGCGCGTTCGAAGAGCTCCTGGTCGACGTTGCATCCTGTAACGATGGCTACTACCGTGCCGTCTGACTTGACCTGAGGAAGAGCGGCGAGCGAGGCTGCTCCGGCTCCCTCGACTCGAATGTCAGCAGCGGCATAGGCACCTACTGCTCGAGCCAACTGACGCTCGGTGACGGCAACAAGTCGACAGTCGAGTGCGATGAGCTCGTCGACGGCCTCCGGAATCGCGACGCGGATGGCAAGACCATCTGCGAACGTCGTGCATCTATCAGACACAACGGGCTCTCCTGCGGCGACGCTTTCTGCCATCACGGGCGCCTCGGCAGCGACGACGCCGACCAGTTCAACGTTCGGCGTGAGCGAACGAAGCATCCGACCGAGGCCGATGAGCAGAGCCCCATTTCCGACGGGAACGACGACGACCGATGGTGGAGAATCGAGCTGGTCGACGAGTTCGAGGCCTATCGACCCGTACCCGTCGTACTGTGTTGGCTCCAGGCCATCCTCAAAGAAGGCGTGTCCAGCTTCCGCAGCAATGGCTCTTGCCTCGTCCTTGGCTTGATCCAGGTCGGCGCCGGCTAGGACGATCTTCGCACCATGACTGCGGATCAATTCGAGTTTGGCCTCAGAGCATTGACGTGGCCCATACACGATTGAGCCGAGGCCGAGGCGTCGGCACGCCCAGGCAACGGCGGCTCCATGGTTGCCCGTTGAGGCGGTCACTACCGTTGTGGCTCCGAGAGCACGGTAGCGCTCAACTGTTGGTAGAGCACCGCGCCATTTGAACGCTCCGAGCTCATGCAGGTCTTCGCGTTTGAGAAGAACCTGTTCCTGTGCGGGTCCGCCTGTGGGGCCGCTAAACCCTTGAGGAAGCGACTGAACCGGCGTCGGGTTCTGTTCGGTGATCACGGCGTGGGCATGCCGCTCGGCGACTAGCTCATCGAGTCAGGACGGCTCACGGATAGAGCAAAGTCATTGTTCGAATCGGTCCACCAGCGCTCCATCTCGAATCCCGCGATTTCAAGCTCGCTCTCCGCTCGTTCTCGTCGGAACTTTGCGCTGATCTCCGTCCGCAGCTCTTCGCCTGCCGCGAAATCTACGGTGAGATCGAGCGCTTCGAGTCGGACTGACTGTGCGATGCGCGATCGGAGCGCCATTTCAATCCATTCGTGTTCAGCGTTGAACCGCGCAATGTGCTCGAACTCCGCCGTATTGAAGTTTGCTTCTAGTGCGCTATTCAGCACCGACAAGATGTTTAGGTTGAACGCAGCTGTGACTCCTGCCGAGTCGTTGTATGCCGCCTCGAGTCGCGCCGGCTCCTTGACCAAGTCGGTTCCGAGCAGGAGCCTGTCATCCTCGCTCATCGTGGCACGTAGTGTCGCAAGGAACGCGATGCGCTCTTCCGGGAAGAGGTTGCCGATTGTGCTGCCTAGAAACGCGACAATTCGACGACCTTCGGTGGGCAGTCTGTCCAGGTGGCGCCCGAAGTCTCCAACCACAGCGTGGACGATCACCCCCGGGTAGCGCTCGGCGATACCTTGAGCTGCGGCGCGCAGCGTCGCCTCGCTTACGTCGAAAGGAACGTAGCGCTCGAGATTCCCTCGATGATGCAGCGCGTCGAGAATCAGCAAGGTCTTCTCGGAGGTTCCGGAACCGAGCTCGACGAGCGTATCTGCCTCGGTCAGGCGCGCGAGCGTCGCTGCTTCGGAATACAAGATCTCGCGCTCTCGTCGGGTGAGGTAGTACTCCGGGAGCCGGGTGATCTCGTCGAAGAGCTCCGATCCGCGATCGTCGTAGAACCACTTCGGTGCTAATCGCTTCGGCGTCGACTGGAGGCCGCTCGTGACGTCGGCTCGCAGGGCGCGCTCCACGTCCTGCTGGCCGAGGTGAACGTCGATCTGCGGAGTGATCAGTGCCATCGTTGGCTCATCCTTGAAATTGACGTGACTAGAGAGTGCGTGCGCAGCGGAAGCCTACGAACAGCTGCCGTCGGATTGGATAGTCCCAGTTACGAAAACTCGTGCGTGCGATCGCTGGGCTGGTGGCCCAGGAGCCTCCGCGCAGCACCTTGTGATCTGGTCCGAAGAACACCTCCGAGTACTCCTTGTACGGGAAGGCCTCGAAGTTCGGGTATGCGAGGAAGTCGGAGGCTGTCCACTCCCAGACGTCACCGCTCATGTGATGACAGCCGAGGGCGCTGGCACCTGACGGGAGGCTTCCGACCGCGGCTGGACCGAGGCTTCTGCGACCAACGTTCGCGCGGTCAGTCTCGAAGGTATCCCCCCAGGGATACTCGGTTGTCTGTTGACGTGGCGGATCCCATGACGCCGCAATCTCCCACTCCGTTTCCGTGGGCAGTCGCTTCCCGAGCCAGCGAGCACACGCGTCTGCTTCATACCAGGACACGTGCTGCACGGGCTCCTCAGCGGGCAGGGATTCGAGGTTTCCGAGGCGCCGGCGCGTCCGGCCTGCAGAGCTGTCCCGCTCCCAGCCGAGCGGGGCGGAGATCGCTTCCGACGTGATGTAGCTCCAACCTTCCGACGTCCACAGGCTCTGCGTGTCGTAGCCCGCGTCGGCAATAAACGACTCGAAGGTGGCATTCGTCACGGGAGCGAGATCGATGGCGTAGGGCTCCGTTGTGATCCTGGTGATCGGGCGCTCATTGTCGTATGACCACGTGTGGTCTGAACCGATCTCGGCGTGTCCGCCTTCGAAAACCGCCTCGCCTTGCAGCAGCAGCGGCTCATCGTTCAGTGTGGCGGGCGCTTCTGTGCCGAGGGGGTAGGGCTGGGTACGAAGCTGGAGGGTCTGGAGCATCGTTTCGTTGTGTTGCAGTTCGTGCTGGGAGACAAGGCCATACACGAAGGCGTTCCCGAGCAAGGGGTTGTCGGCTTCTAGATCGAGACCGTCCAGGTGCTCGAGCACGCTGGCACGGACGTCGTCGCAGTAACGCCAGGCCGCGGCGGGCTCGAGGAGCGGCAGGTTCGGGCGATCTTCACGGGGATTGCTGAACGCGTCGTAGATCTCGTCGAAGCCACCGCGTGCCGGGGTGCTCGCGCCAAGCTTGCGCAGAAGCCAATACTCCTCGTACCAGCCGATGTGCGCGAGATCCCAGACCAGGGGTGACATCAACGTCGAGTGCTGGGCGGTGAGGTCTTCGGCATTGAGGGGCGCGAGTAGCGTGCGCGTTTGCTCGCGGGCCTCGGCGAGCGCAGAGCGGAGCTGTTCTTTGGACGCAGGCGGGTTCCCGCTGCGTACTTCCTGGAGTTCTCGGGCGTTCACGTTCGGGCGACCTCCCCCGTCTGCGGGCTCCGTCGTGTCGGTCGATAGTAGTTTCTCGTGCATGGACAGGCGCAAGTTGTTCGGCGAGCGAACCATCCCGTGGCAAACGGCACGAGCCACGAGGAAGTCGCGTCGTGGCTGACCTCGTCTTCCTGTGCCCGCAGGAGCGAGATCGCGAGGCTGTCGGGTACGCCAGTGGTGAGTCTCGAGACGTGGTCTTCGTCGGTGACGACCTTGACGCCGCGGACGACGTGGATCTCGATGGGATCGTTCAATCCTGCGCAGCACACCAGCCCCGAGGGGTGGTCGGCACCAAGGATCGCTCGGCGCTGCTCGCGGCACTGGTCTGTGCGCGGCTCGGTCTACCGGGCCCATCGCCGAGAGCAGTGATCAACTGCCAGCACAAGCTCTGGTCACGAGAGATTCAGCGTCGCGTTGTGCCCGAGGCCACGCCACATTTCGCGGCGGTCGGGGCAGACGACGTTCCCGCGTTCCCATTCTTCGCGAAACCGGTCGTTGGGAGGCTCTCCGACAGCGCGGTGCCTATCCAGGCGCCTTCGGATCTAGATCAACTCGATCAAGATCGTCCCTATGCGCGTGGCTACGAGGCGATCGCCGTGAGCGCCGGCGTCTCGGCCGGGCAGTGCTCAGGATTTATCGCAGAAGAGATTCTCGAGGGAAACGAGGTAACCCTCGAAGGATTCGTACACGACGGCCACGTCACCGTTGTTGGAATCACGGATTCGATCAACTACAAGGGGACGGCAAGTTTCGAGCGCTTCGACTATCCCACGGCTCTCGGAGACTCCCGTCGAAGGGAGCTGTCAGCTGTAGCGCGACGGCTGCTGCCCGCGCTCGGCTTCGATGGAGGGTTTTTCAACATCGAGTTTTTCGTTCCGACAGTGGGAGCCGCCAAGATCGTCGAGGTAAACGGTCGAATTGCGTCGCAGTTCTCCGCGTTGCTCGAGCTAACGCATGGGTACTCAAGCTACGACGCCCTCATGTCCCTGGCAGTTGGCGAGCGTCCAGACTGGCCGGCTGTCGCACCTATCGGGTTCGCCCTCAGCTATTGCCTACGCGTCTTCGAGGATGCGCACGTCGACACTGTCCCGCGGCGCGGCGGCGATGTTGAGCTCCTAGTCGAGCCCGGCTCGAGGCTCTCGGAGCAAGGCACCAACGATGCCGAGAGCTACCGGCTTTGCATCTTCGTGGAGTCTGGAGCGGATCGTGCGGCGACGATCGCGGCGGCCCGGGCACGGGCGGCGGGGCTGCTGAGCGGATTTCGGCTCAGCCCGCCGCGATCTGCCGCGACCGACTGAGCCTTGTCCTTGCGTCGTGCCGGGCGAGCTCTACGCGAATCGTCGCGCGACTTCGTCCCAGTTGACGACGTTCCACCATGCGCCGATGTAGTCGGGGCGGCGATTCTGGTAGTTGAGGTAGTAGGCGTGCTCCCAAACATCAAGGCCGAGGAGCGGCGTCTTGCCTTCGGTAAGAGGGCTGTCCTGGTTGGGCGTGGACATGATCTCGAGGCCGCTGCCGGTCTTGACGAGCCAGGCCCAACCGCTGCCGAATCGTGTAACTCCGGCCTTTGCGAACCCCTCTTTGAATGCGTCGAACCCGCCGAATGTGGAGTCGATGGCGTCGCCGAGTGCGCCGCTGGGTGCTCCGCCGCCGCCTGGGCCCATCACTTGCCAGAACAGTGAATGATTGGCGTGGCCACCCGCATTGTTGCGTACGGCTTGGCGGACGTCCTCCGGGACGTCCGCCAGGCGTGTGACCACATCCTCGACGGCTGCGTTCTCCCATTCGGTGCCGGCCAACGCCTTGTTGGCGTTGCCGACGTAGGCGTTGTGGTGCTTGCCGTGGTGGATCTCCATGGTCCGCGTGTCAACGTGCGGTTCCAGCGCATCGTGTGCGTACGGAAGTTCGGGCAGTTCGAAGGGCATCGGTGCTCCTCCAATTTCGAGATTGGGTACCGGTCGCGCGAGAATACCCGCAGCTTGGTCGCGGCTGGCGGAGAGGTCGCCCGGGATCGCTAGTTGTCGGTGAGTCCAGCGAGCTCGCGAAGCGCACTCAGGCGGTGGAGTGCATTGAGCTCAATCTGCCGTACGCGTTCCCGGGTTAGTCCGAGCTCCGCGGCGATCGCCTCGAGCGTCCACGGGTCGGCATCGAAGCCAAAGCGCAGCTCGATCACGCGCCGTTCGCGTTCGGGAAGGGATTCGAGCGCGCGGCGTACAGAGGTTCGGCGCAGAAGTAGTTCAGTGTCGCCCACCGGGTCTTCGGTCGCGACAGCAATAACATCGCCGAGTTCGGTTCCATCGCCATCGCCGATTGTCTGGTTGAGTGATGCGGAGGCGACCGCGGCTCCGAGAGCCTCTTCGACGTACTGGTGCGAAAGACCGGTGACTTCCGCGAGTTCCTCGATAGTGGCGTCGCGGCCGAGTTGGCTCTCGAGGCGGCGGGAAGCGCGAGTGAGCCTCTGCTGACGCTCGACGACGTGCACAGGGACTCGAATCGTGCGCGCCTGATTCGCGACGGCTCGCTGCACGGACTGGCGAATCCACCATGTCGCGTAGGTCGAAAACTTGTAGCCCCTGCGCCAGTCGAACTTCTCGACAGCGCGGTTGAGGCCGATGGTGCCCTCTTGAATCAGGTCGAGAAACGGGACGCCGAGCCCGCGGTAGCCCTTGGCGATCGAGACCACCAAGCGCAGGTTGGACTCGATCATCGTGCGCTTCGCAACGAGGTCGTCTTGCTCGATCCGCTTTGACAGCGTCACCTCGTCGGCCGCCGTCAACAGCTGATGGCGCGCGGCCTGCGCGAGGAACAGCTGCAACGAGTCGCTGAGATCTTGGTCGGCAACTTGTGCCTTCTTGGTTTCCTTCTGGTATCCCGCCCCATCGACGGAAGAGGACTCTGCGGTTTCCGAGCTCGCGTCGGGCTCGAGCGTGGCCGCCGATGTCCACCCTGCCGGGTCCTCTGCGGGCTCGTCTAGTTCTGTTATGTCAACTGTCTTGGCCATATGGCTAACGCATCCTCACATCCCTATCGGACTGACCTCTGGTTGGTTGCATCGGTTTACCCCCGATTGGGTACCCCGCTGCTTGGATCGACGGCACCGACAGAAAGTTCCCGAGCGGTGCAGATTCATCGTGTAGGTAGAGGCCGATGAAAGTCGGTTCGCGTGATTGCTGACTCCTGACATTGTTCGTTTCGGCGGCTTTCGCTTCCTGCCGCGATCCTCTACTGGACATCATGATCTCGATATCGGCCATCTTTGCGGAGTCTGGATCAGGATTCGGTCAAGGGAGTGTGAAAACACCGTCGCTTAACGGCCTCAATGGAGGCTCCTTAACAGATGCAGGTTGGAATCAATGACCGACGGCATGTTGCGAGCCGAGCCGGTACCGAGAATCACGGTCCCGGCGACCCAAGCAAGGCACGCGCGTGAGGGCGAGACTCGCCGGACGTTCGGCGCGAGCCGTGGCGTCGAGTGGCTAGGAAACGGTTTCGACGATCGCGGAACCCGAGAAGTCGATGCGAACCACGCTCAGGTCGCTGCCGAGTTCTGGCTCTTCCTCTGTGACGCTAGCCATCGCCGCCAGCGCCTCCTCCGGCGTGAGGTAGAACGCGAGTGTTCTCTGAAGTTTCTCGCTCGCGACAGCGTAGAAGATGGACTCGTCCGTCATGGACTCAGTGAATCACCCTTCGGGGTGATGGACAATCCCTCAGTTGAGGGAGTGAGAGCATGATCATTTCAGCAAGGACGCATCTTTTGGGCAAGGCACGCATTCTTGTAACGCGACGCCTCGGAAGCCCGCGCTCATGGTTCGCTCGAGCATCCGGCCAGGTGGTTGATTGCCGCTTGGCGAGGAGGATTGCTTGAGCTCAGCGCGAATCCTCCCCGGTGCCGTCGGAACGATCTCCACTCGATC
>JAUXJK010000348.1 GCA_030624785.1 Actinomycetes bacterium | reverse complement strand
TGACGTTGTTCACCTGGACGACGGTCATGAAGACTCTCGTCTTCACGCGCAGTGGCGCGCCGTTGCTCGAACAGGGCGTGATCCTCGGGTTGCGGTACGTCTATGCAAGGACCGCGCGGTTCATGGCGAGCGCCGAGCGCCGCGACAACTTCCTGTCCACGATGGCGCCGGGAGCTCTGCTCGCGCAGCTTGCAGCGTGGCTGGCGTTGTTCTTTGTGGCCTCGGCTCTGATGTTCTGGCCATTCCTCGATGGAGGGTTTGCCGAAGCCGCCCGAGCAAGTGGCTCGTCCCTGTTCACCCTGGGAATCTCGGGCCCAACCGGGCAGGCACCGACCGCGTTCATCTTCCTGAGCGCGGCGACAGGCATCGTGGTTGTAGCCCTGTATATCGCCTATCTACCAACGCTGTACGGACAGTTCAACGCACGAGAAGCAGCGGTCTCTCGGCTTGAGAGCGTGATCGGTGCTCCACCGTGGGGCCCGACCGTGCTCACCAGTCATCGAGAGCACGGTATGATCGAGGGGCTTCCTTCGCTCTACGCGCGGTGGGATCAACTCGCGGCTGAGGTGGGCGTCGCCATCACCCACTATCCCCTACTCGCGTGGTTTCGTGGCCCCAACGCGTCCACCTCGTGGCCGACGAGCTTGCTCGCAGTGCTCGATTCGGCCGCTCTATACACCGCGCTTATGCCCGCGGATGCGCCGCTCGAGTGCCGAGCGGTCGTTCGCACCGCTGCCCACACGCTCGACAGGGTCTCAAAGACGATGTCATTCGCGGTGAACCCGACGGCCCGCGCCGACCGCAACGCGGAGGTTGGCTACGCGGACTTTCTGCCCGAGTACGAACGACTCCGCGCAAGTGGGCTCCCGGTCGCACGCGAACCAGAGGAGGCGTGGGTCGCTTTTTGCGAAACGCGGCAAGCCTATGCTCCTCAGCTTCTGGCGCTCGCAGACGCGGTGCTCGCTCCTGCCTCGCCGTGGTCGGAGGCAGATCGAGCCTAGACAGCCGGCCGACGCACTCGGCGATCGCTGAATGCTCTCGCCCGGATCCTCGCAGGCGCCACGCTTGAAATTACGAGCGTGCCGAGTTAGTCTCCACCACCGATGAACCAGCAGGATCCCGACTACTTCGCGAGCATCGAGCGAGATCTCTACACGGCTGTCCTCGCGGACATTCTGGATGACCTCGGTCACCGTGATCGCTCGATGCATCACGACATCCGTCCACTCTACGACGGCGCGAAGATCGTCGGGCGAGCCGCAACGCTCCTTGTTGCCGAGGTCTTCGAGATACCCGACGAGCCATACAAGCTCGAGCTGGAAATGCTCGACGACGTCAAGCCTGGCGAGGTGTTGGTCTTCTCGACGCCGCCATCGCGAGCTGTCGGGATCTTCGGCGAACTGATGGCGACGCGCACCCAGATACTCGGCGGACGGGGCGCGGTGATCGATGGCCTGACCCGCGACATGTCACAACTCATCGAGATGGAGTTCCCCGTGTTCTGCGCGGGCACGTCACCCGCCGATGCGAAGGGGCGGCTCGACGTGATCGGCATTCGAGTTCCGGTCTCCGTTGGAGGTGTTCTCGTGCAGGACGGAGACCTCGTCGTGGCCGACGGCGACGGCTGCGTTGTCGTGCCCGCCGAGGCGGAGGCCGAGACGATTGCCAAGGCGCGCGAGAAGGTCTCGGGCGAGGACATGGTGCGAGACCGACTGCTCGGCGGCGCGACCCTCGCCGAGGTCTTCAATGAGACGGGGATTCTCTAGGCGTGGGCGCGCGTCAGGATCAGGTTCCCGTGGTTGTCAGCAACGGCTGACCAACCGCCTGGAGTACTGGCCGAATAGCCCGAGGGCGCGCGATTGCAACGACCGCTAGCTAGGCGAGCGAGCGGAGATATTCGATGACACGCGACGCGTTCTGATCGGACGGAAACACCGGGTAGAACACACGGACGATCCGTCCCTGCTCGGCCACGAGAGTTACCCGCCGATAGAGCGGACGCCCGTCGACGAGGAACGTCGGCAGCCGCAGCGGTTCATCAGTCAGTCGCAATGCCTCGTCATTAAGAAGCAGAAACGGGATCTCCATGCGCTCGAAGAACTCTCTCTGCTGATCGATTGGCTGGGAACTCATTCCCCAGATCGTTGCGTCGATCGACACGAACTCGGAGTGGAGGTCGCGGAATCCGCAGGACTGTGGAGTGCACCCACGGGCACCGGGAATCTGATCCCAGTCGTCGGGAAGGCTCACCTGAGGCCCGCCCGTTTGCGGATACGCGTAGATCACGAGCCAACGCGATCTTGCGTCCTGAAGCGACTGACACGTGCCATCCGTAGCGAGTAGCTCGACCGCGGGCAAGCTCAACCCGACCAGGTGATCACACGCCCCGTCGTCGAGCGGTTCGGGCAGGTCCTCGGGAAGCCGTGTGTGGTCCACCCTGGCCACGATACGGTTGCAGACGCTCCCACGCCTGCTAGCAATCGCCGCTTGGAACGAGACGCGCGATCTGCTAGACACGGTGAATCTCGATCCCAAAGCCCTACCTTCGACGTGCCCGCACCGCGTGCCTGGTCTTGCCCGAGGCCACAGAGCAGGAAACATGGGGCCAGCCCACGTTTCGTGTCCGCGCCAAGATCTTTGCGGGGATTGGTGGCGGTGGCGGGTTTGATCCCGCCCCCGTCGCGTCGGGAGCACGGACGAGCATGCTTATGAAGGCCGCGCCCGGCGAACAAGAAGTGCTGCTGATGGTCGGTGAGCCGTTCTTCCGCCCGCGCTATCTGGGCTACAAGGGGTGGATCGGTGTGTACATCGACGACGCGACGGATTGGCGCGATATCACTGGACTCGTTGAGGACAGCTACCGGGCCATCGCACCCAAGAAGC
>JAUXJK010000156.1 GCA_030624785.1 Actinomycetes bacterium | reverse complement strand
GGAGGCGATCCAGGACGTCGCTGACCTCATCAAGCGGACGACCGACCTGGAGCGCGAAACCGTCTTCGATCGGCACCGTCAGCAGGCGTACAGGTGTCCCGTCTACGTCCACGTCCTCGAAGAACGCCCGTGAGCGGCCGCTCGCGACGCTCAGGGTCCGTTGCGAGACCGGGAGTGCCTCGCTGTTCTCATCGGACGACGTGTCACCGATCTCGCCGTCTCCAGAGAGATCGGTGGCGGAGCCGAAAACAGCGCCGTCCTCCGTGACCACCTGGACGACACCTCCTGCTCCCCCGAGACGGGGCGCCGGAATTCCACGCAGCGGCCCTCGTCCGAACCGACGGCGGCCTCGTGGGCCATCCCGATCGCGAGCCTCCTCGGCGAGCGCCTGCACGGGAGCACCGGCGACCAGCTCTACACGCTCTTGAAGCCCTCGATCGATCTCGGAACGAAGCTCAGAGCGAACCAGAAAATACGCGAGAACAGACGCAACGACAATCGCAACAGCGACGGCCACGGCCGATGCAAGCGCGAGCCTTGAACGAAAGCTCATGCCTCTCGGAGCGCATAGCCGACACCCCGCGCTGTCTGGATGATCCGCGCTTCGCCGTCGGCCTCAGTCTTGCGACGCAGGTATCCGATGTAGACGTCGAGTGAGTTCGAGCTCGCGCCGAAGTCATAGCCCCAGACCCGCTCGAAGATCTGCGAGCGCGTCAGAACCTGCCGCGGATTGCGCATGAACAGCTCGAGCAGGTTGAACTCCGTCCTCGTTAGATCGATCGCGCGACCCGCGCGCGCCACCTCTCGTGTACCCAGATTGAGCGTGAGATCGCCGATTACGAGCACATCGCCACTCTCGCTGGTCTCACCGTTCTCACGGCGCCGTAAAAGCGCTCGCACGCGTGCGAGCAACTCCGCGAGGGCGAATGGTTTGACCAGATAGTCATCGGCCCCAGCATCCAGACCCTCGACGCGGTCAGACACCGCGTCGCGCGCTGTGAGCATCAATACGGGCACGGAAATGTCCATGCTACGCAGACGTCGACAGACCTCTAGACCGTCTACGTTCGGCATCAGGACATCGAGCACGACGAGGTCTGGCAGCGCTCTGTCGATGCACTCGAGGGCCTCAACCCCGTCCGAGGCCTGCTCGACAACGTACCCTTCTAGGTCAAGCGCACGCTCCAGGGCGCGCCGAACCGGTGCTTCATCATCTACAACGAGTACACAGGGTTGAGTCATTTTTCTACCGTCCAGACAGTGTCAGATCAGTCTAAGAGCAACCTGAGAGTGAATCCATCGGCGCACAAACGTGGTCTAGCAGGTAAACGTGAAGGCATCATTTGTCGAGAGTGCAACGTAGGAGCCTGACGTGAACGGCATTAAAAACCCCTGGCTTCCACGCGTCGTAATCATTGTGATCGTCGTCGCGACGGTTGCGCTGATCGCTGCGGGCACACGTTCGTTCAACGACGATCCTCAGACTGAGCTGACGTTCAGCGAACTGATCAACCTCGTCGAGTCGAACCCTAGCGAGATCGACAGCGTCGTTTTCAATCCGAACGATCAGGGCATCAACGTCGTGATGAGCGACGCGTCAACCGCCGCGGTCAACTATCCGAGCTCCGATGCACAGATCGAACTGCAGCGCGCTCTCGAGGCGAATTCCGTCACATTCGACTCTGAGGGCACGGGCGGCTCGACGTTTGGGTCGATTCTGTTGTTCATGCTGCCGTTCCTGCTCATCATCGGCTTCTGGATCTTCCTGATGCGCCGCATGCGCGGTGGCGCCTCCAACGTCATGGGCATCGGCAAGAGCAAGGCCAAGAGACACAGCCCCGACATGCCCAAGGTGGGCTTCGGCGATGTCGCCGGCGCGGATGAAGCCGTCGAAGAGCTGCACGAGATCAAAGAGTTTCTCGCCACACCAGCACGTTTCCGGGCGCTCGGCGCGCGCATCCCGAAGGGCGTGCTGCTATACGGGCCGCCAGGAACCGGGAAAACGCTCCTCGCACGCGCCGTCGCAGGCGAAGCGGGCGTTCCGTTCTTCTCGATCTCGGGTTCCGATTTCGTCGAGATGTTCGTGGGCGTTGGAGCCAGCCGCGTGCGCGACCTATTCGAACAGGCGAAACAGACAGCGCCTGCGATCATCTTCATCGACGAGATCGACGCAGTCGGCCGACACCGCGGCACGGGCATGGGCGGCGGACACGACGAGCGAGAACAGACCCTCAACCAGCTCCTCGTCGAAATGGATGGTTTCGAGCCCAAGGACACGGTCATCGTCGTCGCTGCAACGAACCGCCCCGACGTCCTCGACCCCGCCCTTCTGCGTCCCGGCCGTTTCGATCGACAGATCGTCGTAGACCGTCCCGATCGCGCCGGTCGCCGCGCCATCCTCGACGTTCATACGCGCGGAAAACCTCTGGCACGCGACATTGAGCTCGACGCGCTCGCAGCAGGCACACCAGGATTTACCGGCGCTGACCTCTCGAATCTGATCAACGAGGCCGCCCTGCTCTCAGCCCGTCGCGGAAGACGCTTCATCGAGATGGAACAGCTCGAGGACGCCGTCATGCGCATCATCGCCGGACCGGAAAAGCGCACCCGACTTCTCTCGGAGCAGGAGCGCTCCGTCACCGCCTATCACGAGATGGGACATGCCCTGGTCGGCCACTACCTTGAACACACCGACCCGGTCCACAAGATCTCGATCATCTCGCGCGGTCAGGCTCTCGGCGTCACTGTCTCGCTGCCGAAAGAAGACAGGTTCCTGCAGACGCGGTCGTATCTTCTTGACCAGATGGCGATGACGCTCGGTGGACGTGCGGCCGAGGAGATCGTCTTCGGCGAGATAACCACGGGCGCGGCGAACGATCTAGAGCGCGTTACCGAAACCGCCAAGCAGATGATCATGAAATTCGGCATGAGCGAGCGGCTCGGGCCACGAGTTCTCGGCCGCTCCGGAAGCATGCCGTTCGTCGGCCGAGACATCGGCTCAGCGCCCGACTACTCCGAGGAGATCGCGAGCACGATCGACGAGGAGATCCATCGAATCGTCGAGGAGGCCCGCGAGCGGGCACGCAAGATCCTTGAGGCTCACATGGAGGAGATCCACCTGATCTCGGCGCTCCTGATCGAACATGAGACGATCGACCGCGACCAGTACGAACGCCTGCTCGCCGGGGAGTCAGCCGAAAGCGTGTTTCCTGAGCCACCTCCGAAGGTCGACGAAGAGGAATCGGCCGAGGAACCGAAACCAGCGGCAGATCCCTCACCGGGTTTCGGGCCTGAGCCTCGCCCACTCCCCGGCACGCTGGCCCAAGAGCTGCCGCCGGGCAGCACCAATCCGCACACCTCCTAGCGCTCCCAGCCGATTCCGGGGACAACCATCGCGCGCAGGGTGCGTGCGTTCGCGATGCCGGGGAAGCGCGCTCCGTCGTGGCGCTATGAGCCGGGCGCCATGACTTCAACAGTCTCGCGCAGTAGCTCTGCAGGCGCGCCCGGAGGGAGCGTAAGGAGAGGCGTGTCGGCACCGGCCTCGTACCATTCGGCGAGCCGTGCCCATGCCTCATCAGGCGTTCCGACGATCGTCTGTTCACGCAGAAGGCGCTCGCTAGCCTCTGGAATGATTCCGTCTCCGGGGCGCTCGTTGGCCGTTCGAATGGCGGCTACCTCGTCGCTAAACCCGATGCCCTCGAGAAACGGGCCGTAGAACTCCCCCATCCCGAGTAGATAGGTCGTGAGCATCGCACTCATCACCTCGCGCGCGCGGGCGGCGTCGGCTGAGACAACGGTGGGCACCGCCGGCAGCACTCGAATCGCCGGGTCAAGTTCAGGGCTTCGCCCGGATCGTCCGCGATCGATCTCCTCGACGAACGCGGGGAGCTGCGCCGGTGGCACGAGGAACGGAAGCCATCCTTCTGCAAGCTCGCCCACGAGTCGTAGCGTTCGGGGCGAGAGCGCAGCGATGTAGATCGGAACTGGAGTGACGTCGTCCACACCGAGACGAAGGGGACGCACGTCGCGAGTCGTCTCTATCCGCCCGCCCGCGAGCAGAGCGCGAGTGTCCTGCACCGTCCTGCGCAGCTGAGAGACAGGTTGCGTGTAGGCAACATCGTGGAATCCCTCGGTCAACGCCTGCGAGCTCGCTCCAAGTCCAAGAATGTAGCGACCACCGGATTGCGCCGCGAGCGTCGCAGCCGACATCGCAATCGAGCCGGGCGTGCGGCTGTATGCGGACACCACCGCCGAAACGAATTTCAACCTCCGGGTCTTCGCGGCAATCTCAGCCAGTACCAGGTGGACCTCCCACGTCCACCCCTCTCCGAGCGAGACGCGATCGTAACCGCAACGCTCGGCAAGCACCGCAAGCTCAACGATGAGTTCTCGCCTGCGTTCCAACGGACTGAACCCGATACCAAGTGAGCGTGTCTGGGACATCGCGACAGGCTAGCGATGCGAACGCGGCCAGTGACTACGTAGGCGCAGGAGATGCGACGAACCCACGGACAACCCGCTCAGCGCTCCAGGCCACGCCCAACCCGACTGCGGTACCGAGTGCACAGCCAACAACGACGTCGAGCCAGTAGTGAACACCGAGATAGACCCGAGACAGCGCGACCAGGCCCGCCACGCAGACAAGCGGCCAGCGCAGTCGCGGGTAGATCACTCCCACAGCGACTGCTGCCGCAAACGCTGTGGCGGCATGCCCTGACGGGAACGATGCCGACGACGGCGTCACCACGAGCGCCTCGATCGTTGGGTCCGCGATCGCCGGCCTCAGCCTGCCGACCGCATCCTTGCTCACCGCAACGATCCCCGATGTCATGCCAAACGCGAGCGCCCCGACGAGGGCCGCCGAGGGCAAGATCGAGCGATTCTTCAGGTCGCCCAGCGCACCGACACCTACGAAGATCAGGCCCTTGAACCACCAGGACGACGCGACAATGAAGACACCTGAGATCGGTGCCCAACGAAGCTTTGTCGCTGCGTCCAACGCGCTGGCATCGAATCTGTCGAGTAGCTCGAAGAGCCCGAACATCAAATCAACCGTAGCGACTCCTTCCGCAAAATAGTCGCCGCGAAGCTGCGTCGATCCCTGCCGACTAGGAGGATTTCTCGACCTCCTCGAGCAGCTTGCGCAGGGTCATTCGTCCACGATTGGAAGCGGCCGCCTGGGTCGCTCTCAAGCGAGCACAACGCGTAGCTAACGGACGCTTAACTGCAATCAGCTGCTGAGACAGCCTGCGAGCGAATCGAGACGGCGAGTCGCGCGCTCATACCGATCGACATGCTGAATTACTCGAATCGATTCACGACGCGATGATCGAAGCGCCCCTGGCTGTTGCCTACGCGGCTGGTCTGATCGCGATCATGAATCCCTGCGGATTCGCGATGCTTCCGGCATATCTGTCCTACTTCATGGGCATCGGCCAGGATGAGGCAGTCGGACGAGCACAGTCACTTCGTCGCGCCCTGGTCGTCGGCGGAGTGATGTCGCTCAGCTTCCTCCTCATCTTTGGCGTGACGGGAGTGGCCATTACCGCCGGTTTCCGCGCCGTGATCGATTGGATT
>JAUXJK010000371.1 GCA_030624785.1 Actinomycetes bacterium | reverse complement strand
GGGCTAGGAGCGCGCAACTGCGAGATGCACGCAGCGCAGATTCGAGGCGTGGCAAAGCCGTTCGCCGGCGTCTCGCTCCCAACGTTCCTGCCCGAGACCGGCTAGGTCCAACACATTGGAGCGCCGAGATCTGAATCGGGCCCGACGAGCACGCTGGATGACCAGCGGGCCATGAAGGTCATTATCACTGGCGGCGCCGGCTTCCTCGGGCGCGCCCTTGCCCGGGCGCTCGAGGCGCGTGGCTCCCTCGCGGGGACTCGCGGAACTCCTGTCGAGATCGTCGAGATCGTTCTCTTCGACACGCACGCGGCCGAGGGGTTGGGCGGTGATCTCACCACGAGCGTTGTGGGCGACATCGCCGATCGCGCGACCGTCGCGGATCTGATCGACCAGCCAGACGTCACAGTGTTCCACCTCGCCTCGGTCGTGAGCCACGGAGCGGAGCAGGACTTCGACCTGGCGTTGCGGGTGAATCTCGAGGGTGGCCTGAACGTGCTCGAGGCCTGCCGGGCGCTGCAATCGGTTCCTCGAGTCGTAGTGGCATCGAGCTTCGCGGCCTACGGCGGTGACCCACCGCCGCCCGAGGTCGACGACGCGACGAAGCTGACGCCACAGTCGACGTATGGCATGACCAAGGCGGTACTCGAGCTGCTGATCAACGACTACTCTCGCAAGCTCTTCGTCGATGGCCGTGCCGCGCGGCTGCCGACGGTGGTCATTCGCCCAGGTAGCCCGAACCTCGCGGCCTCCTCGTGGTGTAGCTCCGTTTTTCGTGAGCCACTCGCGGGCAAACCCTGTGTCCTGCCTGTTCCGCTCAAGACGCGTACTCCCGTGATCGGGGCGAGAGCCGTGATCGACGGTCTCATCAGGTTGCACGAACTCGACGGTTCAGCCCTCGGCGCCGACCGCGCCCTGCTCTTCCCGGGGCTCTCGGTCACGGCAGCCGAGATGGTCGAGAGCGTGCAGCGAGTTGGCTCCGACCGAGCGCTCGGCGACATACGGGTTGCCGTCGACTCGGGGATCGAAGCAATCGTCAGCAGCTGGCCCGCGCGCATCTCTGCCGGACGCGCACGCGAGCTCGGGTTCGGTGCCGACACCGACCTCGATTCGATTGCGCGCGCCTACATTGAGGATGAGGGGCTCTAGGCGGCCGAAGCCACGTAGCGGGCGGGCCGGCTCGGGTGAACTGTCTGGCTGGTCGGCGTTGGGAGCCGTTCGATTAGGCACACTTCTGACCCTCACCGCGCAATCAAGCTGCGCCGCGGAGCGGCCGCAGCCCGGACGAAAGGAACGCCATGCTATTGGGCGACAAGGTTGCGATCGTCACTGGAGCAGCATCGGGGCTCGGCAAGGCAACGGCGCTGACAATGGCACGCGAAGGAGCCGCCGTGATGCTTGCAGACATTGACGGTGAGGCGCTCGAAGCTGCTACGGCTGAGGTCACAGCTCTCGGCGCGAGCTGCGAGTACGTCGTTGTCGACGTCATCAGCGAGGACGCGGTCCGCGACATGGTCGATCAGACCGTGACCCGATTCGGCAGGCTCGACGTCGCATACAACAGTGCCGGGATCGAAGGCACGGCGGCCCCGATGCATCAGCAGGACATGGCGGACGCTGAGCGGACCATCGACGTGCTGTTCAAGGGCACCTATCGCTGCATGAAGTACGAGATCTCCGCGATGCTCGAGAGCGGCGGCGGCTCGATCGTGAACGCAAGTTCAACGTGGGGACTGAACGCGTACCCAAATCGCTCGAGCTACATCAGCAGCAAGCACGCGGTGTGCGGCCTCACGAAGACCGCCGCGCTGGAGCTCGCGCAACAGAACGTTCGCGTCAACGCGGTTGCACCGGGACCGATCATGACGCCGATGCTGAGACGCGACTGGCAAGGCGACATCGAAAAGGCCGCCAACGGTGTCCCGATGGGACGTGTCGGCCGACCCGAGGAGGTCGCGGAAGCCGTGGTCTGGCTCTGCTCTGATCGCGCCAGTTTCATCACAGGCCACATCCTTCCGATCGACGGCGGCATGCTCTGCCAGGTCGGCTGACGCTCATCCCGTGAGGAGTCGAGTCCGTTGGTGAGCTCAGATGAACTGCTCTTCGGAGGGATCGAGGCCGGCGGAAGCAAGTTCCGGGTTGCGATAGGCAACGGTCCCAGACCGGTAGCCGATGCGACGATCCCGACCACGACCCCCGATGAAACGCTCGACGCCGTCGTTGAGTTCTTTCGCGCCAGTGGCCGACAACTCGACGCAATCGGGATTGCTGCGTTCGGTCCTCTTGATCTCGACCCGTCCTCCCCAACCTACGGTTCAATGTTGAAGACGCCCAAACCGCGGTGGAGCGATATTCGCCTCAAGGATCGCATCGAGGCGGCGCTCGGTGTGCCCGTCGCCGTTGAGACGGATGTGGGCGGAGCAGCTCTTGGGGAGTGGCACTGGGGTGCCGCCCGCGGGCTCAACACGTTCCTGTATCTCACTGTCGGCACCGGCATCGGTGGTGGTCTCATTGTCGACGGACGCGTGCATCACGGCC
>JAUXJK010000216.1 GCA_030624785.1 Actinomycetes bacterium | reverse complement strand
TTCTGGATCCGGTTTGTCTTTGAACAGATCGGCTATGGCGTGGCGCTCGGCATTGGTGTCGGCCTGGTCGGAGGCCTTGTGATCGACCAGGCCACCAAGCGCGGCTGGATGCTCGGCATCTACCAGCAGCTCGGAATCGCCGCGCTCGCCGTCGTCGCCTGGGCATCAGCAGAAGCGGTCGGAGGCAACGGCTTCATCGCCGCGTTCGTTGCAGGGTTGGCGGCTGGCTCGGCGGTGCGTGATCTCGGCGAAATGGTGGCGGACTTCTCGGAGGATCAAGGCAAGCTGCTGAGCCTCGCCGTCTTCTTCATCTTTGGCGCAATCGCGACGGAGACGCTTGGAGAAGTGACCTGGGAGATGCTTGTCTACGCAATCCTGAGCCTGACGATCGTGCGCATGCTGCCGGTCGCGATCTCGCTCGCCGGGACGGGGCTTGGAACGCGGACGGTCGCGTACATGGGGTGGTTCGGGCCCCGAGGTCTCGCGTCGATCATCCTCGCCTTCGTCGTGCTTGAGGAACAGAGTCTGGTAGGACGTGGCGAGATCTTCGCTGTCATGTGCATCACAGTGCTGCTCAGCGTGTTCCTGCACGGAATGACGGCTGGGCCGCTCAGTGCTATGTACGCCAACCACATCGAGGCATCAATGGAGCACGACGACCCGGAGATGGAGGACGTCGCCGAGATTCCCACGCGCAGCGGCTAGATCAACCCGATGGAGATCCTCAGCCGCGTGGGGCTCGGCAGCGAGAAGAATCTCGAACGCTTTCGACTGACCGACGAGCCGTGCGAGGCGAACCGTCCCGACCGCACCCGGAACAACACCCAGAGCGCTCTCGATCTGCGCGTACGTCGCTGAGTGGCCTGCTGTGGAAGGTTGCACGCCCAGGGGATCTCCTCGAACTCGCTGGTCGTTGGACAGCGATCAGACTAATCTGGGGCTTCTCAAACGCTCGCCCACGCGAAAGGAGCGGCCCGGTGACATCGGAGCAGCCTGATCCTCGGATTCCTCCCCGCGACCAAGTTGTGCTGCGTTACCTCCTCGAGCGCCACGCGGCCGAGCAACCTGACCGGGTGTTCATTCGCTTTGCGAACGGCGAGGAGTGGACATATGGCGAGATGCTCGCGATCGCGCGAAAGCACGCAGCCGGCTTTCGCAAGCTCGGCGTCAAGCAGGGCGACCATGTACTGGCGTTTCTTCCCAGCTCGGCTGAGTCGATCGCAGTCTGGTACGGGCTGAACTACCTCGGAGCGGTGTACATCCCCGCCAACCCGGCGTACAAGGGGAATCTGCTCGCACACGTGATCGAGAACTCGCATGCGAGCCTCGTTGTGGTTCACGCTGAACTGGTCGAGCGCTTCGGCCAGGTGAAGCTCTCGAAGCTCGGGCAGATCGTCCACCTCTGCGGCAACGGCCCCGAGGTCAACGGTCTCACCGCCCACGACGGCTCGATCCTCACAGACACACCGGTCACCGACGACGCTCTGGCCCTCGAGCAACCCATCGAACCGTGGGATACGCAGGGCGTCTGGTACACGTCTGGCACTACTGGGCCCTCCAAGGGAGCGCTTTCCTCGTACATGCACTCCTACTCGATGTTCGGGCCTCCGACCTGGCCCTTCCTGACGAGCGAAGACCGTTACATGATCAACCTCCCGCTCTACCACATGGGCGGCACCGGGTTGTTCAACTCGATGCTCTTGCGCGGTGGCTCGATCGCCTTCGTCGAGCGTTTTCGAACTGGTCCCTTCTGGCAGCAGGTACGGGATAGCGAATCAACGGTCGTCTTTCTCCTTGGAGCGATGGCGGCGTTCCTGGAAGCTCAACCCGAGTCACCCCAGGACACCGACCACCCGATGCGCCTGATGTTCATGGTTCCGGTCGTCGAGGATGTACCGGCCTTCGCACGACGCTTCGGCGTCGAGGTGCGTTCGATCTACAACATGACTGAGATCTGCACACCGATCGTGTCGGGGCCGACGCCCGAGCTTCCGGGAACCTGCGGGCGACTACGGGAAGGCGCCGACGTTCGGCTCGTCGATGAGAACGACTGCGAGGTTCCAGTGGGCGAGGTCGGCGAGTTCCTGGTGCGCTGCGATGCGCCCTGGGGCATGAACCACGGATACAACAACATGCCTGAGGCCACGGCCGAAGCGTGGCGCAACGGCTGGTTTCACACGGGTGACGCGGGGCGTGTTGACGAGGACGGCAACTACTACTTCGTCGATCGAATCAAGGATGCGATTCGCCGGCGTGGGGAGTTCGTCTCCTCTCTGGAGCTCGAGATCGAGCTCGCTGCACATCCAGATGTGGCTGCAGCGGCCGTCGTTGCCACGAAGAGCGAGTTCGCGGAGGACGAGATTCTCGCGATCCTCCAGCCGATCGAGGGAAAGACGATCGACTTTGAGGGCGTGATCGAGTTCCTCAAGCCTCGCGTTGCCTACTTCATGATCCCGCGCTACTTCCGATCGGTGGCTCAGTTTCCGCTCACGCCAACCGAGAAGATTCGCAAGGCCGAGCTACGAAATCAGGGCCTGACCGACGACACCTGGGATCGCGAAGCTGCGGGCATCGTGATCAAGGCTGAACGAATCGGGTCGTAGCTACTCGACGCCGTGCCCAGGGCCGGCCGCTGCCGAGATGTCGAGCACGTCGACGAGCTCCTGACGCGACGTGCCGAGCGCAAGCGCATTCTCGATGTGAAACCGCATCCCGGGCAGATAGCGATGTGTCGGCATCGTGTCGATGGCGACATAGATCAGCTCCTTGGTCTTTGGCGACAGTAAGCCAGTTTTCCACGGTACGGCGACGTAGTCGACGAAAGCGCGGAACGCCGGCTCAGAGAGCTGCAAGAGGGCGTCGAGATTCCCGGGCATTGTTGCGTTGAGGCGCTGCCAGTAGGGATCGTCCAGTAGGCGTTCGCGGTACGCCTTCGTATCGGCATCAAGCTCAGGGAACGACTCCCCCCTACTCTCGACTACGTCGCGAAGAACCTTCGGAGCCTCATGAAGACCGTGAACGCCGATCGCCGAGGCGAGCAGGGTCGCCTCCGCCAACTCTTCCAGGGTGACGCCCAGTTCGAGAGCGTGCTCGGCATGCCGTGCCATCGCAACACGATTGAGTGTCGTCGGCGCCGATGCCACTGCGAACGCGACCAGCGCCGCCGTCGCCTCATCGAGAGCCGATCCCTCGGGCGCGTCACCCACTAGTTGGAGTGCGACCTCGCGTGCTCGGGCTACATCAGGTCCGATATCTGGCGACACGTCGCTCTCTCTAGAGATCGCTTGAGGTTCCCTGCGGCACACCGCCCAGGCGGCGCTATTGGCGGGCTCGATCATAGGCCAGTACGATTCCGCGCGCGCAATCGGCCACCGGAGAGGACCCACAGTGCTCTACGAAACGCTCAAGTTCATTCACATCGTCGCAGCGACCGTGGTCCTCGGTGGCGGAGTCCTCATCACGGCGCTACTCGCGAGCGCCGTCTTCGGAAGGAACGGCGAGCGCATGCGAGCCGTGACCACGATCGGCGCGTGGGTCGGCCCACGTCTCTTCGCTCCCGCCTGGGCGTTGCTTCTCGCATTCGGTATCTGGGCAACGCTCGAAGGTGGTCTCCAGTTCGGTGACGCCTGGATCACCATCGGCTTCGTGGTCTTTGTCATCGCCTTCGCGCTTGGACCCACCGCTCACGAACGCAACGCGAAGCAACTAACAGCCGCGGTGGCTGAGGACGGCCCTGACTCCGCTCGCGTCTTCGAGATCGGCAAGAGAGAGCTCATGGTTTCCGCGTTCGAGGCCGCGCTGTTGATCTTCGCGGTCTGGGCGATGACCGCCAAGCCCGGACTCTAGGGGACCACAGCCACGTGAATCGCGGGCTCCTCAGAGCGACCCGCAAGAGTGGCGATCGCCTGCTCCGCATGCTCGAGCGCGAACGCATGCGTATGCAGCTTCTCGAGCGGGTAGCGCCCGGTTTCGATCAGCTCGCAGGCGCGCTCGAAGTCGGGCAGCGGCATGCTCAGCACGCCGCGAATGCTGAGCTCCTTGTAGACGATGTCGTCAGGAACGAACTCGGCCGGCACGCCGGCACCTTTTAGTCCGGCGAGAACGATCCGCCCCCGCCGCGCGCACATCGCCACGGCCTGTCTGAGGGCACCCGCGAAGAACGGGGTCGTATCGACGACGACGTTCGCACCACCACCTGTCAGCTCGCGAATCTCTTCGGTTGGGTCGACATCGTCGACCACAATCGTGTGGTGTGCGCCGAATTCACGCGCGAGGACCAGCTTGTGTTCGTCGGAACGCAGGCCCGTCAAGATCACCTGCGACGCGCCGGCATCCAGCGCCGCGACGAGAGAACACAGGCCTCGCTGCCCCGGCCCCATGATCACGACCTGATCCCCCGGCCCCGTCCCAGGCACGCTCGCGCCCCAGGAGAGCCCGGCCGCAAGCGGGTTGAACATCACGGCGAGCTCTGCCGGGAGGGTCGCGTCGAGCTTGCGCACGATCGAGAGCGGGTGCAGGTACATGTACTCCGAGAACGCTCCCCACAACGCGGGTCGCTGTTCCACGAGAGTGAAGCCGTAGGTGCCGCCGCGCGTGGGGCATCCCGCCGGCTCGAAGTCCTGGCAC
>JAUXJK010000241.1 GCA_030624785.1 Actinomycetes bacterium | reverse complement strand
CCCGGTGTGCCGCTGAGCCGCGCTGCGTCACTCGTGTCCTCGGCACGGGCGAGCTTGACGACGAAAGGAATCGCCGCAAGCACTGGCAGCCCGATCACGACCCACATCGCAGCGTAGCCAGAAGTCGATTCCAGAAAGGTGCCGGCAACGTCGATCGTGACGCCGACGATAGGCGGCCCGATCAGGAGGCCGAGGCCCTTGGTCATGATCGCAAGACCTGACACCGATCCCTCGTTCCCAACTGGCATTACCTTGAACAGCAGGCCCCACGAAAGCGTCATCACCGTTCCGCCCGCAATCGATACGAAGAAGATGGGCGCGAAGTACCAGCTGTGCCAGGACTGGGCAGCCATGGCTCCAAGCAGTCCTACTCCGTAGACAACCGAAGCTCCAACGATCACCCAACCGAGCCCGAATCGATCGCCGAGCCGACCCGCGAGGATGGCAGACAACAGGTACCCACCGCCGACTGTTGCAAGCACGACCGAAGACAACCACAGAGGCTGTCCAAGTCCCACAGTGATGTAGAGGACAACGAACGTTCTCATGCCGGCGAACGTCGCCTCCCACGCCGTATTGGCGATCAGGAACCAGCGCACCTTCGGGTACGTGCGCACGATTCGAAAGGGGGCTGCGAGTTGGCTGCGCTTACCGCCAGCAGGCTGCGGGGGAAGCTCGGGCTCACGCACGAGCCAGATGACGGCGCTGCACGCCACCAAGGTGATCACCGCGGCGACCACGAAGGGAAACGGCTCCCACACGCCAAGCAAGACGCCGCCGAGCACGAGCGCACCACCCAGCGCGATCCCACGCATCACGTGCTGGGCACCCTGTGAGCGCCCATACGCTGGCGGCGGAATCAGGTCGGGGTAGAGACCTCGATATGGCGGCTCGTATACGTAGTACGCGAGGCTGAACGAGAAGAAGATGAACGCCGTAGCCCAAAGGCTCGGCATAAACGCGAGAAGCGCAAGCGCGAATGCCATAGGGACGACCGCGAACGCCATGTATGGCCGCCGCCGCCCGAGTGGCGTGCGGGTCGCGTCGGAAAGTGGCCCGATGATAAGCGGAAGGAAGAGTGCGAAAAGCCCTTCGGAGCCGAGAATGAACCCGATCAGCGTGCCGGAATCGGTGAAACGCCCGAGCAGCGGCGGAAGATAGGCCGCCACCGTCGTCACTGACCACGCCAGCCCGAAAGCGCCCAATCCCAGTGTCCAGATCAACGGCCCTGGCGCCCCTTCGGGCAGCCGCCCAAACTTCATGACATGCCATGCCGTTGGAAGCCTGCGGGGCATCTGCACCGGCCGCAGCCTAGCTGGGTTTATTCGGACACGACTCGCATCTATCGCAAGTCGGCTACGTGGTCAGGTCGCTGGCGGACGTGACCAGCGTCGTGAACTCATCAAGCGTACGCACCGATCGAGCCTCGCCCGTATACGTCCCGGGTCGATCAAGAAGAACAGCAGAAATCCCGAGCGCGTCGGCGCCTGCGATGTCATCCGTAAGGGAATCGCCGACCATCAGCGCTTCGTGCGGCTCGACATCAAGGCGCTGCAGCACGCTCTGGAAGATGGCCGGATGGGGCTTCATCTTTCCGTGCTGACGAGACGTGATCACCGCATCGACATCCATGTCGTGGTGCGATACAAACTCGTCGAGGTTGCGACTTGTGTTCGAGATCAACGCGAGGAGGAACCCGGCACTCCGGACAGCCTCGAGCGTCCTCAGTGCGTCGTCGTACAGCTCAAAGTTCTCGTGTAGCTCCCAGCCGATCACAATCGCCTCGGCGACTGCGGCGACAGCGGGCCCGTGCCCCCCCATGCCGCGAACGATGTCCTCGGTGAAACGTTGCCAGACCTCCTGGTCGTGGTCGAGCTCCGGGTGCATCTTGATGTCTTCGATTGCAGCGATCCTCGCCGTCTCATACCGGTCCGGCTCAAGCGACATACCGTGCGTAGCCCCAATATCGCGGTAACCGCGTGGCCCGAGTTGCGGGCCCGGTTGGCAGAGCGTGAAATCGACGTCGAAGAAGACCGCCCGCAACTGCGCGGTGCGCAGCCGGCTCACGCGTCGGCAGGCCAGGTGTACGTGGAAGGCTGACGGTTCGCCAGCGACGGGAGACTCTCGCGGATGCTACCCATGCGAGCCCTCTCGATATCGGCCACGATCACGCAGTCATCGTCGGGCGCGCTCGCGAGAACGATGCCCCACGGGTCGACGATGAGTGAGCGGCCATAACTCGACTTCCCTGCCTCGTGCGTTCCCCACTGGTTGGCGGCGGCAACGTACAGCTGGTTCTCTACGGCCCGAGCACGAAGCAGCAACTCCCAGTGATCCTTCCCCGTGAAGAGAGTGAAGGCCGCCGGCACCGTGATCAATTCGGCCCCCTGCAGAGTCTCGATCCGATAGAGCTCCGGAAATCGCAGGTCGTAACAGATCGTGAGGCCCAGTTTCCACCCATGAGCCTCGCATACGACAGGCCCCTCACCCGGTTCCTCTACGGCCGACTCGCGGTAGCTCTGCCCCCCTACAAGCACGTCGAACATGTGGATCTTCCTGTACACATCGATCAGATCGCCGGCCGGGTCGTACACCGGGCATGTGTTCGAAAGCTTGTCCCGACCTTCGCGGTGCTCGGTCACGGATCCGCCGACAAGCGTGAGCCCGTGGCGGCGTGACCATGACGCCATCGCCTCGAAACTCTCTCCCCCATTCAACGGTTCTGCAGCGGCACGAAACACGTCAGGCGAGCCGAGCGCATTCCACTTCTCCGGGAGAACGACGATCTCGGCCCCCAGGGACGCGGCCCGGTCGACGAGACGTTCCATCTTCTCCAGATTGGCCGCCTTCTCCACGCCGGCGTTCATCTGGACACAGGCGACTCGTGTGAGATCAGACATGCGTGGAGGATAGCCCTCCGCTCAAGTCGCCAAAGCAAGACGGCCCCGATCGGGGCCGTCTCAGTATCGGGGTGCCCGGATTTGAACCGGGGACCTCGCCGACCCGAACGGCGCGCGCTACCAGGCTGCGCCACACCCCGAAGGAACGAAGCGTACCGAACCGCGCGCTACAGTCGCATGATGGCTTCCCGAGATGAGATCGTCGCGTTCGCGAACAACTACCTGCGAGCAGGCGACTTCGACGACTACGCCCCGACGGGGCTGCAGGTTGTCGGTGCCACGGCAGTCTCGAAGCTGGCCTGCGGAGTGTCTGCTTCTCGCGAGCTATTCGCGCGAGCCCGCGCGCTGGAGGCCGAGCTCGTTGTCGTGCACCACGGGCTGTTCTGGAACAGTGACCCTCGGGTGATCGACGATCAGATGCGATCACGCCTCGAAGAGCTGTTCGCCGGAGACATCAACCTGCTCGCCTACCACCTGTGCCTCGACGCCCACCCCGAGCTTGGCAACAACGCGCTCCTCGCCGACGCACTCGGAGTCGCCGCCGAGCGCCAGCCGTTCGCCCAGGTCGGTCTTGGCGGAACGCTTGCTCAGGCGTGCACAACGGACGCTCTTGTTGATCGAGTCAGGAAAGAGCTTGGTCGTGAGCCGCTGGTCTTTGACAACGGCCAGAGCTCGATCAAGCGCATCGCCATCTGTTCGGGCTCAGCCGCGAGCGCGATCACGCAGGCCGCGGCCGAGGGCTACGACTGCCTCTTGACGGGCGAGCCACGAGAGCCCACGATGATGGCCGCGCGCGAGCTGGGGATCACATTCATTGCTGCTGGGCACTATGCAACGGAAACGTTCGGGGTACGTGCGCTCACCGAGCGGATTGGCACCGAGTTCGACCTCCCTTGGGACTTCATCGAGCTCGACAATCCGGTGTGAGCTGGCAGCTGCGAGCGGACGTCCGAGGCCACAGCACCAGCGTTCCTGACGTGACGCGACACAATCCCGTTGTCTCACCCGTCGGTTGTCGGTCGCCGTGGGACTGTTGCGCTGTCAACCTATCCGCATGTCGCCGACGATAGAGCCGGTCGAGATGCGTGACGCCGGAGCGTCAATGCTCGACGCACGAGCCGTGTCGGCGCTGCGCCTCGGCACGGTCGTCTTCATTGCAGGCGCGGGCACGCTCGCTACAGAGATCGCGGCATCGCGCCTGCTCGCACCGTTTTTTGGCTCATCCACGGTCGTGTGGGCAAACAT
>JAUXJK010000029.1 GCA_030624785.1 Actinomycetes bacterium | reverse complement strand
TCCTTCCGCGAGGCCGTTACGACGATCTCGACGACGCTGCGCGAGGCCGAAGAACTTGTTCCAGAGCGGCGAATTCTCGTGACTGCGCCGCGTCGCGAAGTGCGCCGCCACTCCCGCATACGGGTTGCGTTTGCGGTAGGACTAATCGCTCTCGCAGCTGGTCTCGGAGCGTTCGCTGGGCTGATTGCCAACGGCAATGGAGGCGGAGGAGGAGACGCGCCTGCGCCGCAAGACTTCGCCGAGCGACCAGCTCCCCCGCCGGCCATCGAGCCGACTCCGACAACGCCAGACCTAGACGATCGCCCGATCGCGCCTGTCTAGACCGACGCGGCGAACGGGTTTCGCTCGAATGCGGATGCTCTTTCAGCTGACTGGCTAGCGCGGGCGTTGGGTAGACTGCCCGCGGCGACTATACGGGAGCAGAATGTCCGAGAACGGCACGACTACGAATATTGGGAAGGTTGTCGAGATCAAGGGTGTCGTCATGGACATCGTTTTTCCCGACAGATTGCCCCAGATCTACAGCGCAGTCACAATCGCGCGGGCTGGCGCCGAAGGGGAGAGCAGCACGCTGGTCGCTGAGGTTCAGCAGCATCTAGGCGACGACCGTGTTCGCGCGGTTGCGATGGACTCAACCGACGGCGTATCCCGCGGGACCGACGTAGTTGACACCGGAGCGCCGATCTCAGTGCCAGTCGGACGAGGCACCCTGGGCCGCCTGTTCAATGTTCTCGGCGACACGATCGATCTCGAGGGTGGAGAGATCGAAGGAAGCGAGCGCTGGCCGATTCATCGCGCGCCGCCTCCATTTGCGGATCTAATTCCGACTGTCGAGATCTTCGAAACGGGGATCAAGGTCATCGATCTGCTCGCTCCATACGTGAAGGGCGGCAAGGTCGGGCTCTTCGGTGGAGCAGGTGTCGGCAAGACAGTCTTGATTCAGGAACTCATCAACAATATCGCCACCCAGCACGGCGGGCTTTCAGTCTTCACAGGCGTCGGCGAGCGCACGCGTGAGGGCAACGATCTCTGGATCGAGATGAAAGAGTCCGGCGTCATCGACAAGACGGCACTCGTCTACGGCCAGATGAACGAACCTCCAGGTGCCCGGCTTCGGGTCGGCCTGGCGGGCTTGACGATGGCCGAGTACTTCCGCGAGGAGGGACAGGACGTTCTCCTCTTCATCGACAACATCTTCCGCTTCACACAGGCGGGCTCAGAGGTATCGGCACTGCACGGGCGCATGCCAACAGCGGTCGGCTACCAGCCGACGCTCGCCACCGAGATGGGCCAGTTGCAGGAGAGGATCACCTCGACACAGACCGGTTCGGTCACGTCGGTGCAGGCGATCTACGTGCCCGCGGACGACCTGACCGACCCTGCTCCGGCAAACACGTTTGCTCACCTCGACGCCACAACCGTGCTCTCGCGTTCCATTGCGGAGCAGGGCCTCTATCCGGCTGTCGACCCACTCGACTCGGTCTCTCGCATCTTGCAGCCTGGTGTCGTCTCCGACGAGCACTACGAGACGGCGACAGCGGTCCAACAGACCCTTCAGCGCTACAAGGATCTCCAGGACATCATCGCCATCCTGGGCATGGACGAACTCTCGGACGAAGACAAGCTCGTGGTGCAGCGCGCTCGCAAGGTGCAGCGCTTCTTGTCTCAACCGTTCTTCGTCGCCGAGGCGTTTACCGGAACTCCGGGCACCTACGTGCGCCTTGAAGACACGATTAGTGGGTTCACGGAGATCATCGAGGGCAAGCATGATGATCTTCCGGAGAGTGCCTTCTACATGGTCGGGACGATCGAGGAAGCCCTTGAACGCTCTCGAGACTCGGTAGCGGCGTAGCGTCGTAGTGAGCTTCCGATGATCGCCTGCGAGACACAGTTCGATGGCTGAAACAATCACGAAGACCTTCGACCTGTCTCTGGTGACCCCGGAGGGTGCAGCATTCGAAGGCGAAGCCAATATGGTTGTGGTTCCTGGTGCGGCAGGTGAGATCGGCGTTCTACCGCGTCATGCACCTCTTGTGGCGATGATGAAAGCTGGCGAAACTCGCATCAAGACCGGCGAACAGTGGACGACATGGGCGACCGGCCCCGGCTACTTCAAGATTCAGCGCGATCGAGCGATCGTGCTCGTTGATGATGCCGTTCGAGCCGAAGACATCGATACGGACAGAGCTCACCGCGAAGCCGAGGAAGCCCGTGCGCAACTCGAGAGAGCCGATTCCGGTGAAGCCGGCGTCGACCGATGGGTGATCGAGCAACGCCTCAAGCACGCGGAGAACAAGATCTCGGTGGCCGGACAGGGCTAACTGCCCGAAGTTGAGCGCGGTCGCCTCTCGGCGAAGGGCCGACCGTCGATCCGTCGAACCCGTTCCTATGAAGAACCGAGTCGGTGGGCTGATTGCTTCGCTACGATCTTCGGATGGCCTGAGCTCATTGCACGACTGGGCAGGCTAGTTCCCAATTCATGAGAACCACGCTCAAAGCCATACGCACGCGCACGCCTGAGCTGAACGGCGGGGCTGCCGCAAACGGTTCCGATAGCGGGGCCAACGGCAACAGGCCTCGCGTAGGCCCTCTCTCCACGACCTCGGAGTACGACGCAAGGAAGCGACGCCCCGTCCGCACATTCGGGAAGGTGCTGCTCTGGCTTGTGATGGCGGCGCTTGTTGCTGCGGGAGGCCTTGCCGGTGGCGTCTGGCTCTTCCTCGAAGACACCGTCGACGCCGTGAAACCAAGATCGGCAGACGTGATCGCAGCGAAGACGAGCCTCGTTGAGGTTGCTGACGATCCCACGGCGCCTGCGATCGCGCTGGTGATCGGCTACGACGCGCGTCAGGGACCGGACGGATTTGACGAGGCTCGTTCGGACACGATCATGCTGCTTCGCGCCGATCCGAATCGCGACACCTTGACGATGTTGTCTTTTCCAAGGGACCTCTCGACCGCCCATCCTGGTTGTAAGGCGAGGCCAGCGTGGACGGGCAAGCTCAATGAGGCGTATCTCCACTGCGGCGCTGTTGGAACCCTCGAGTCCGTGCAGGCGCTCACCGGTCTCGAGATCAACTATCTGATCACCGTCAACTTTGCGGCTTTCAAGCAGATGGTCGCGAAGGCTGGCGGCGTGTATATCGACGTTGACCAGCGCTACTTCAATAGCAACGACGGGCCCGGGGGATACGCCCTCATCGATCTGCATCCTGGCTATCAGAAGCTGAGCGGGCAACAGGCCCTCGACTACGCGCGCTACCGCCATGGCGACAACGATCTCATCCGCAACCTTCGTCAGCAGGCGTTCGTCAAAGCCTTCAAGCAGCAAATCGGCTCGGCGGTGTCCGTCACAAGTTTCCCGGGCTTTGTGGGAGCTCTCCGCAACAACGTTGAGGTACAGCAGGGCGGCAAGAAGGACATCAGCAGCGACGTCGTCCTCCGCTACTCTCGTTTTCTCTACGAACTCGCTGACGGCGGTTTCTATCAGGTCAAGGTCGATCAGGACTCCGTGAGTGAGAATCTCACAACCGGTGATCTGTTTCTGAGCGAAGACGCGGTCGCTTCCAGCGTCGCCGAGTTCGTTACGCCCGATCTCGACGCGGCCGCGAATGCAGCCGATATTGCCGTAGGCAAGCGTCTGCCAACCATCAAGCCTGCGAACGTGACGATCCAGGTCGTAAACGGCAACGCGGTCGAGGGGTCAGCTGCCGACGCCGCCGAGCGTCTGCGCCAACGGAGCTATCAGGCGGAGTCGGTTGGCGACGCAGACAACTTTGCGTATTTCGACACGGTCGTTCAGTTCAATCCCACGGTCAACCGAGCGAAGGGTGCGGCACAGAAGGTGGCGGCTCTGTTCGATGGAGTCGTCCAACCGAGGCCCGAGGGCGTGATCTTCGACTCGACGCTGCGCGTCATTGTGGGGAAGACCTACCACAACGCAATTGCGCCGGGCGGCCCCGATCAGACGCCTGACAAGGCCGCTGCCGATGTCGAGAGCACGGTCGATGAGATCGCGCCGTTGATGGCTCAGGCGCAGCAACGAGTCGAGATGCCCGTATACGCGCCGCGCGTCAAGGCGCGTCTGGCTCGCCTGGCGGCTCAGGAGCCAGTTCGTGCGTACAAGGTCGCAGGGCACGATGCCGTCTCGACGCAGTATCTGATCAGCGGCATCAAATACTGGGGCTTCATGCAGACCACCTGGCTTGATGCCCCGATCTTGAACGAGCCCAGCGTCGAGCGTGAGTTCAATGACCGCACGTATCGGCTTTACTTCACCGGCCCTCGTCTCTCGATGGTTGCGTTCGAGGAGAATGACATGGTCTTTTGGGTGCGCAACACCCTGGATCAGCAGTTGACGAACGAGACGATGCTCGAGCTTGCGGACGGCCTACGGTCTGCCGATACGACACCTTGAGGTGAGCACGCCGCAACCACAGAAAGTCGGCATCGTAGGGGCCGGATGGGTCGGGCTTGTCACGGGAGCATGTCTCGCGGAGCTAGGCCATGACGTTGTCATCCGCGACGTCGATGAGACCCGAGTCGCCGCGCTTAGCTCCGGCGAGATTCCAATCTACGAGCCAGGCCTCGAGGCGTGTGTGCGCGCGGTCGGCAGCAATCTTCGCTTCACAGGAGATCTCGCCGAGCTCGTAGAGGAGCCTCGTGTGCTCCTGGTCTGCGTCGGCACTCCCGCGATGTACTCAGGCGACGCGGATATGACCGCTGTGCACCAGGTTGTGGCCGAGCTCGCAGCTGCCGGTGTTCCAGAGGGAACGGTGATCGCGATGAAGAGCACGGTGCCTGTGGGCACGGGCTCGGCGATCCGGAAAGAGCTTGACGAGCGAGGGCTGAAACACGTCGGATATGCATCTAATCCGGAGTTTCTTGCCGAAGGCACGGCGCTCAAGGATTTCAAGAACCCGGACCGGGTCGTCGTGGGCGGCGATGACGACGAAGCGATCGATCGGGTCGTAGCCCTCTACGACGGTCTCGGCGCACCTCTTGTCCGCACTGACGTCGCCTCGGCGGAGATGATCAAACTCGCGTCGAACGCCTTTCTCGCCACGAGAATCTCCTTCGTCAATGAGATCGCGAACGTGTGCGACGCAACGGGCGCCGATGTGACAGAGGTGGCCCGAGGCATGGGACTCGACAAGCGACTAGGGCCGCACTTTCTCAAGGCAGGTATTGGCTTCGGCGGCAGTTGCTTTCCGAAGGACGTGAGCGCTCTCAAACAGCTCGCCGGTAACTCCGGCTACCACTTCCAGCTTCTCAACGCAGTCATTGAAGTCAATGAGCTTCAAAAACGCCGGGTGATCGGCAAGCTGACCAAACACCTCGGCTCGCTGCGGGGCAAAGTTGTGACACTCCTAGGCTTGACGTTCAAGCCGGATACTGACGATATGCGAGAGGCCTCAAGCCTCGTACTTGCATCCCGACTGATCGCCGAGGGTGCCGACGTGCGTGGGTGGGATCCGGTCGCGGTCGAGCAGGCGCGCGCGTTGCTTCCAGGCGTCGACCTATTTGAGGATGCCGTAGCGGCGCTCGAAGGCGTCGACGCCGCAGTCATCGTGACTGAGTGGTCGCATATCGGAGACATTCCTTTTGCTGAGGTGCAAAAGACGATGCGAACTCCCCTGATCGTCGATGGCCGAAACCTCCTCGACCCGGCCGAGCTTCGCGGTCTTGGATTCACCTACGAAGGTATTGGAAGGCCAAGCGCATGATGGAGGCAATCATTCTGGCTGGCGGAAAAGGCGAGAGGCTCGGCGACGCCGCGGAAGGTAAGCCGAAAGCTCTTGTCCCCGTCGGTGATCGTCCTCTGACGAGCTATACGCTTGCGCTGCTCAAGCAGGGCGGGGTGGAGCGCGTCATCATCAGCACCTCGGTCGGGAACGGACAGACGTTCGAGGAGGATCTCGACCCGCAAGGTCTTGACCTAGCGATTGTCGAGGAACCCGAGCCTCTTGGACGAGGCGGCGGTATTCGATTTGCCGCACGAGACCGTCAGAGCCGTGGCGACATTCTCGCCTTGAACGGCGATGAGCTCCTTGATATCGACGTGGTTGCGATGCTTGCGCTCCATCGTGAGAGTGCAGCGGCCGCCACGATTGCAGTTGCCCCGCTCGTTTCGCAGTTCGGCGTCGTCGACGTCGACGAGACAGACAAGGTGACTGGCTTCCGCGAGGCGCCGGCATTGCCGTTCTGGGTCAACTGCGGGTTCTACGTTCTGGGCGAAGAGGCTGTTGAGCGGCTCCCCGAGCGGGGCGACCACGAGCGCACGACGTTCCCTGAGCTTGCGGCCGAAGGAAAGCTCAAGGCGTGCAGGCACGACGGCGTGTGGTTGACGGTGAATACGCCAAAAGAGCTGAAGGCAGCGCGAGAATTTGTTGACACCAACCCAGCATGGGCGCTCTCATGAGCCTGGCGGACGACCTCAGGTTCGAGCCCAGGTTCGTCGGTAAGCCCTGGGGCTCGGAGCTCATCTGGGCATTGAGCGAGGTGTATTGCGGGAAGATTCTCACCGTCAACCCAGGCGAATCGTTGAGTTTGCAGTACCACGAGCTCAAGGATGAGTCGTGGTACGTACTCGAAGGGGTTGCGACACTCGAACTCGGTACGACAGATACCGAGCTCGAGACGTCTGAGATTCGTGTGGGTCATGCATTTCGCTACACGCCCGGGACGCGCCACCGTGTAACCGCGATAGAGACTCTTCGTATTCTCGAGGTGTCGACACCGCATCTTGACGATGTCGTGAGGGTCGAGGATCGCTACGGGCGCAAGTAGCGTGCCGACTCGTACGCGAAGGTGCGCAGACCGGGTTCGATGACGAGAGATCTACGACCGACTGATGTGATTCGACTCGAGCCGGACTCAGTCCGCATGCTCGACCAGCGAAAGCTCCCCGAACGCGAGGTCGAGCTAGTCTGCCGGAGCTCAGCCGAGGTCGCTACTGCCATCGGAGAGTTGGCCGTTCGTGGAGCCCCTGCGATTGGCATCGCCGCGGCCATGGGATTGGCGCTAGCGGCGATCAAGGGTGAGGATCTGGCAGAAGCCGAAGCAACCCTCAGGAGGTCACGCCCTACCGCGGTCAATCTTGCATGGGCAATCACCGATGTGAAGCGAGACGGGTTGCGCCCTGACGAACTCGTGAGAAACGCTCAGCGCATACACACGGATGAAGTCGCCCGTTGCGTGACCATGAGCCGGCATGCGGCGGCCCGTTTCCCCGACGATGCGGTTGTCTTGACCCACTGCAATACCGGAGCTCTCGCTACCGGGGGGCACGGCACGGCGCTCGGCGCCATCCGGACCGCGTTCGACCTCGGGAAGGTCAGACACGTCTACGTCGATGAGACTCGGCCGCTCCTTCAAGGCAGCCGTTTGACGGCGTGGGAACTCGACAGGGCTGGCATCGAACACACAGTGATCGTCGACAGCGCCGCATCGGCAACGATCGCGCAGAAAGGTGTGACGAACGTCGTCGTCGGCGCCGACCGTATCGCCGTTAATGGCGATACGGCAAACAAGGTCGGAACCTATGGGCTCGCCGTCATCTGCGAGCGCCGTGGTGTGCCGTTCGATGTTGTGGCTCCGACCACGACTATCGACGGCGGGGCGGATACCGGGGCATCTATTCCGATAGAGGAACGCCCGGCCGAAGAGGTGGCATTGCACTCGCCCGTCTACAACCCGGCCTTTGACGTGACGCCGTCTGATCTGATCTCGGCGATCGTCACGGAACTTGGAGTTCACCAGAACCCGTACGCACCGGCGCTCGCGGACGCGGTCCTGACGTCTGCGAGCATTCGCACCTAGCCGTCGGCAGCTTCCCCGGTCAGCCGAGCCGATGAATCGTCATACAATCGACGCAGTTTCGGGATTCATGGGCGCAGACGAGTTTGGCAGCTCGACCTACTCTCATTGGACATTCGCGAGCTTGTCGACATCCTCTTTCCGGTTCGGTGTGTCGTGTGCCGACGAGGCGGCGCAACCATGTGCCTCGAATGTATCTCCGAACTCTCCCTACTCACGGGTGAGATCTGTGCGCGATGTGGCAGTCCGCGTTCCTGTCCGGAACACCGCGAGTCACCAACGGTTGGGGTGTCGACGTTGTATCCCGGCGTCGGCAGATCTTGCTCGGATTGCAAAGCCCGAGAAATTCAGTTCACCAGCGCGCGGAGCGCGGTCGCGTATCGGCGTGGCGCCGTGCGCATGCTCGGTGCCTGGAAGGAGGGCGGAACGTCACGGCTTGCGCAGGTTGCGGCGACGATCTTTGCAGATGTCGTGCCGCGTCCCGCGTCGTTGGCGCTGACGCCTATCCCGCCAGACCGTGATCGCGTCCTGTGGCGTGGACACGACGCAACAAGAGCGCTCTCCCAGGCTCTTGCGAGGGAGTGGGATATACCGGTGGCCCAGTTGCTCCGGCGCGCGAGTGGTATGACACGTCAGAAGGGCCTGGATGCCGCCGAACGGCAGATCAACGTCGCGACCGCCTTCCACGCCGTGACGTCGCCGCCAGCGTCGATCTGTCTCATCGACGACGTTTATACCACGGGAGCCACAGCTTCGGCCGCTGCCGCGGCTCTCCACAATCGAGCGCCGACGACGCGCGTCCATGTGATCACGTTCGCACGCGCCATCAGGCGACAGGCCTGACGTTGTGTCACCTATCGAGACGCAATGCGGCTTCGCTAGAGTCGGTTCATGATTTCCGCGCACCTGCAGCGACAGGCCTGGCGATCGCTGCGCAATCGCCAATGCTGCTCCGAGCCCAGTTGCCATCGTGGGAGGAACCGTTGAAGCTCCAAGTCAAAGGCCGCAATCTGACTCTGAGTTCAGATATCGAGGACTACGCAGTTGAGAAGGTCGGAAAGCTAGAGCGTTTTCTGTCGTCCGAAACCCCGGTCGAAGTCGAGCTGAGCGTCGAGAAGAATCCATCGATCGCCGAGAACCAGGTTGCCGAGGGAACTATCTGGGCGAAGGGCGCAGTTCTCCGGGCTCGCGAGACCTCGAGTGACCCGCGCGCCGCGATCGATCTCATGGTCGACAAGCTTGAGCGCCAGGTTAAGCGCTACAAGGACAAGCGCCAGCGAAAGCGGACCGGTCGTGGCGCGTCAAGAAGCGCCGCACCGCTTGTCGTGGGCGACGAGGTCTTCGTCGAGGAACCCGTGATCGTCAAGACCAAACAGTTCGCGGTCAAGCCGATGACCCCGGAAGAAGCGGTGCTCCAACTGCAACTGATCGGTCACGACTTCTTCATGTTCCGCAACGTTGAATCGAGCGAGGTCAACGTCATCTACCGCAGACGTGATGGCAACTTCGGTCTGATCGAGTCGACCCGCTAGCGCCCAGCGATGCCCGACGACGACGTTCCCGAGCCACGCACGCTGCCCGCATGGCTGGAAGCCGGCGTGAGCGGTGTGCCGAGACAACGATCATGGGACGCAGTCGTCACAGCTGCCATGCCTGAGCTTCGCGGATCGAAGCTCACGAGAGTCAGCTTCCAGGTGATTGCTCCAGGCCAGGTGGAGATCGTGGGGACGGAGGGCGCGTCCGAAGTGGCGAAAGATGCGCTTTCGGCACTGGTCGCGCACGCAACAGGCAGTCTTGCGCCGCCACTCGAAGCTCGGGCTATCCGCACAAGCAACGGGCAATGGTCGATAGCTGCGCGCACGACCAAGCGAAGGCCCGCCGGGATTGAACTCCCGGATGGGATAGACCTGATGTCGGTCGCACGTGCGCCCGACGGTGAACTCACCGTGCACATTGACGGAGAGCTCGTTATCGACCTCGATGGCGATGTGGCCGCAGCTGCCTCGGCAGTGATTGAAGAGGCCGAAAGCGAGCACAGCGCGTTCGTAGCAGCATTGGAGCGTTTTTCGTCAGGGCGCGTCGGGCTGTCGATAGACCCTCTCTAGAGCAAGGCGAACTCGGCCGATGAAAGAGACCATGACTGCAATGGGTACCCTCTAGGCATGGCTGGACGCGACCTCGGACCGCTCGACCGGATACTTCGCCTTGGCGAAGGCAAGAGACTGAAGATGCTCGCCAATCAGGCGGACTACATCAGCTCGATCGAGCCCGACTTTGAGCGACTCTCCACAACGGAGCTCGCGGGCATGACGACTCGCTTTCGCGAGCGTCTCGACCAGGGCGAGCCTCTGGACGAACTCGTGTTCGAAGCCTTCGCGGCTGTGCGCGAGGCCGGCAAGCGGACGGTGGACATGCGTCATTTCGATGTCCAACTCATGGGCGCGATCGTTCTCCACGACGGAGATATTGCAGAGATGAAGACGGGCGAAGGCAAGACGCTCGTCGCCACGATGCCGCTATTCCTCAACGCCCTGCCGGGCGGCAATGTCCATCTGGTTACGGTCAACGACTACCTTGCCAAGCGCGACATGGAATGGATGAGTCCCGTGTTCGAGGCGCTCGGCATGCGATCGTCTTATGTTCGGAGCCAGATGCCTTTTAGCGAGAGGCGCGAGGCTTACGCGGCCGACATCACCTACGGCACGAACTCCGAGTTCGGGTTCGACTACCTGCGCGACAACATGTCCGTAACGCTCGACAACACTGTCCAGCGGGGACATTCGTTCGCAATCGTCGACGAGGTCGATTCGATTCTGATCGACGAGGCACGAACACCGCTGATCATCTCGGGCGAGCCAGAGACTGCTGCGAAGATCTACTACGACTTCGCCCGCCTCGCCAAGACCCTCTCCTCGGCCGAAGCAAAGTTCGTGCCGCGTGGCATGCCGAAGCCCAAGGACGACGCCGACTACGAGTACGACGAAAAGTTCAAGACCGTCTCTCCTCGCGAGAGCTGTGTCGAGAAGGTCGAGGAAACCATTGGCATCGACAACCTCTACGACCCGCGTAATGCTCAGCTCGTTAATCATCTTCACCAGTCTCTAAAGGCTCAAAGCCTCTATCAACGCGACGTCGACTACGTCGTTGAGGACGGCGAAGTCAAGATCGTCGACGAGTTCACGGGACGCATCATGGAGGGGCGACGCTGGTCAGAGGGGCTTCACCAGGCAGTCGAGGCGAAAGAAGGAGTGGCGATCAAGGAGGAGCACGTCACACTCGCCACGATTACGTTGCAGAACTATTTCCGGCTCTACGAGAAGCTGGCTGGGATGACCGGTACGGCGAAGACCGAAGACCAGGAATTTCAGGAGATCTACGATCTAAGCGTTGTCGAGATTCCGACCAACGTGCCGGTCGTCCGCCTCGACGAGAACGACCTGATCTACAAGTCGAAAGACGCGAAGTTCAACGCTGCGATCGCCGACATTCGTGAGCGACACAAGATCGGTCAACCCGTCCTCGTCGGAACAATTTCTGTCGAGGTTTCCGAGTATGTGTCCCGGCTGCTCGACCGAGAAGGCGTTCCCCACACGGTGCTCAACGCGAAGCAGCACGAGAGCGAAGCGGAGATCATCACCGACGCTGGTACCAAGGGCGCCGTGACGATCGCCACGAACATGGCCGGTCGAGGCGTCGATATCAAGCTGACCGACCAGATCCGTGGGCTCGGCGGTCTCTACGTTCTCGGGACGGAACGGCACGAGTCTCGGAGGATCGACAATCAGCTGCGAGGCCGCTCAGGCCGTCAGGGCGATCCTGGGGAAACACGTTTCTACCTCTCGGCGGAGGACGAGGTCGTTCGATTGTTTGCAGGTGATCGGATCTACAACATCATCGACCGCTTCAAGCTGCCTGAC
>JAUXJK010000031.1 GCA_030624785.1 Actinomycetes bacterium | reverse complement strand
GAGAGCTCCGGAGAATGGGCACGCAAGGGAATGGTCATCGTTCTCGTGCTCGCTGCTCTCACCGCGCTTGGTGTGATCGGAGCCCGACGTCGACGCGCAAACGCGCTGGACGAGACCGGCATCGAAGACACCGTTGTTGCGTCGGACAACCAGGTCGAGCCGATCGTTGCAGCAAAGTCCGCCTCAAGCAGCTAGTCAAAGAACTCAAACTCCATTCTCGCCGGATGACCGACGCGCCGCCAGGCTTGCGACTTTGGCGCGGCGCGTTGTTCATGACGGCTGCGGCCGCAGTCGTTGTGACCCTCGCAGCGTGCGGCGGGTCCAGCGATGAGCCCCCGGGTCGATTCGACCCGGGGGCCGAGCCGGCGGAAACGCCGGAGACATTCGATCCGTTCGCCGAGTAACAGGTCGAGCCCTCTACTTGTATGACGTACTCCGCCGGTCGGCGGAGCGCCGCACCCTGCGCTACGGTTGCGCGTGATATTTACGTCCATCGAACTTCGGCGGAAACGTCGGAAGGCGTACGCGACAGGGGGCCGGCGTGATCCGACGATTCAACGGCGTCGTCAATGAAGACATCCGCGACTCGGTTCCCGACTGGGAGCCCTACGAGCAGCCGAAACCGGCCAAGGATGCGCCGAACGTGCTGTACGTCGTATGGGACGACGTTGGCTACTCGGCGTTCAGCTGTTTCGGTGGCCCGATCGAGACGCCAACAATGGACCGGATCGCCGAGAGGGGCCTGAGGTACACACAGTTCCACACGACTGCGCTTTGCTCACCGTCTCGAGCTGCGATGCTGACGGGGCGCAATCACACGACGGTCGGTATGGCGTGTATCGGCGAAGCGACCACCGGCTTCCCAAACTCGAACGGACACATTCCGTTCGAGACCGCGACGCTTGCCGAGGTACTGGTCGAGCGCGGCTACAACACGTACATGCTGGGCAAATGGCATCTGTGTCCAGAGGACGAAATGAACCTCGCCTCAACGAAGCGTAACTGGCCTCTCGGTCGTGGTTTTGAGCGCTACTACGGGTTCCTCGGCGGCGAAACGAGCCAGTGGCACCCCGATCTGATCTATGACAACCATCCCGTAGATCAGCCCTACTCGCCGGAAGACGGCTACCACTTCAGTACTGACATTGCCGACAAGGCGGTCGAGTTCATCTCCGATGCGAAGCAGGTGGCGCCCGACAAGCCCTTCTTCATGTACTTCTGTCCCGGAGTTGCGCATGCTCCGCATCACGTTGCGCCTGAGTGGGCTGCTCGCTACAAGGGCAAGTTCGACCAGGGATACGAGAAAGTGCGCGAGGAGACCCTGGCTCGGCAGAAAGAGCTTGGCATCGTTCCGGACGACACAGAGTTGTCTCCCATGAACCCGCTTGTCGATGAAACGAGCACCAAGGGTGAACCCTGGGCGCCGCTCGACGTTGTTCGTCCGTGGAAATCCCTCGACGATGACGAGAGGGCGCTATTTGCTCGCATGAGCGAGGTCTACGCCGGGATGGTTAGCCACACGGACCACGAGATAGGGCGCATCCTCGACTACCTAGAAGACACCGGTGAACTCGACAATACGATCGTCGTTGTCATTGCTGACAACGGTGCTAGTGGTGAGGGTGGCCCGAACGGCTCCGTCAACGAGAACAAGTTCTTCAACGGTGTGAACGACTCGATGGAAGAGAACCTGAAGTATCTCGACGTCCTCGGTGGGCCAGAGACGTATAACCACTACTGCACCGGTTGGGCGATGGCGTTCAACGCGCCGTTCAAGCTCTGGAAACGCTATGCGTGGAATGGCGGTATCTGCGACCCATTCATCATCAGCTGGCCACGTGGCATCTCGGCGCGGGGTGAACTCAGGCACCAGTATTGCCATGTCACCGACGTCACTCCAACCGTGTACGAGATGCTGGGCACCGAGTTGCCCGATGAGGTGAATGGCTACACGCAATGGCCGCTTGAGGGCACAAGCATGGCGTACAGCTTGGAGGATGCGGAGGTGCCGAGCCAGAAGGAGACCCAGTTCTACTCGATGCTGGGCAGCCGGGGCATCTACCACAAGGGCTGGAAGGCCAACACGGTGCATCCGACTATTGCCAACTGGGGGCACTACGGCTATGACCGCTGGGCTCTCTACAACGTCGCCGAGGATCGCAGCGAGGTTCACGACCTCTCGTCGCAGCACCCCGAAAAGCTCGAGGAGCTAAAAACGCTTTGGTACCACGAGGCAGGCAAGTACCAGGGATTTCCCCTCGAAGATCGCAGCGCGATGGAGGTGCTGACGACGCCGCGCCCGCAGTTGGCACCTCCGCGCGATCGCTACGCGTATCGGCCCGGCACGGCCGAGATTCCCGAGGGCGCTGCCGTCAATGTTCGCAATCGCTCGTTCAAGATCGTGGCCGAGGTCACGCTCGACACGTCTGATGCCGAGGGAGTCTTGTTCTCCCACGGTGGCCGTTTCGGCGGGCACTCGTTGTTCGTTAGTGGCAACAAGCTGCACTACGTCTACAACTGGCTTGGAGAGGTTGAACAGGAAGTTGTTTCCGACACCGAGGTGCCCGTCGGCGACTGCGTGCTCGGCGTCGCGTTCGAGAAGGAAGGCAATGACGCGCAGCGCTCCGCAGTCGGGCAGGCGTCGTTGTTTGTGAACGGTCAGCAGGTCGGCGGCGCGCATCTCAAGACCCAGCCAGGCAAGTTCATGCTGGCCGGCGAGGGTCTGAATGTCGGTAAGGACCCCGGTGCGCCGGTAAGCACGACTGCTTACACCGCGCCGTTCGTCTTCACAGGTGGAACGATCAGGGAGGTGATCGTCGACGTCAGTGGTGAGCCTTATGTCGACCTGGAGCTCGAGGCTCTAGCAATGATGAAGCGCGACTGAGTTAGCTGAGTGGGGTCGCGTGAGTAGCGGAATTGACAAGACGGAATCGGAGCGTCGCTTCCCGTGGCGGTGGCGTCGGGTTATTTTCTGGGCGCTCGTCGCGGTCGCCGCCTTCTGGACACTGTCGGTGATCCTGGAGTGGTTGACCGACGGGGATGGGCTCCCTGAACTCAATCTGGCAGGTCAGGAATACCCGTATCTGATCCTTTGGGCGTTCGTGACGTTCGATGCGGTGATCCCGATCCTGCCGAGCGAGTCGCTTCTAAATGCCGCCTCGACGCTCGCATCTCAGGGTCAGCTAGAGCTCGGAAACATCATCGTGGCGGGCGCCCTGGGCGCAATCGTCGGCGACTCGCTGCTCTACTGGCTCGCGCGAACTGTGGGCCGGAAAATGGCGGCCGAGCGGCTCGAGAAGGCGACGGACAACCCAAAGGTCGCTGTCGCGTTCGAGGTATTCGGCGAGACCGCCCCGCTTCTGATCGTCGCCGGCAGGTTTGTGCCCGGCGTTCGCTTCGTGGTGAACGCGACCATGGGTCTGGGCAGATACTCATACCCCCGCTTCCTTCTCTGGGCGGTATTGGGCGCGTGGTTGTGGGCGGGGTACACGTGCGTGTTCTCGTGGTGGATCGGCACGAAGCTCGGCGACTGGCCCATTCTTTCGATAGCCGTGTCCGCGGTGATTACCGCAGCGCTGCTCGGCCTCCTGTACTTCCCCCTCAAGCGACGGTGGCAGCGTGCCAAGAGCGAGCAGACCGTGGTTGCGTCTGAATCACCCGCCTAGCGCGCGGGTAATCGGCGGGCTGCGACTTCCTTTCGGCACAAGAGGACAGCGATGGTGATGGGCGCGAGCAGGAGCAGACGATACGGGTCGAACTACGACGCAATTGTGGTGGGCTCCGGGCCCAACGGTCTCTCGGCGGCGATCGAGCTCGTCCGCAGCCGTCGGTCAGTGCTCGTGGTCGAGGCGAGCGAGGAGATCGGTGGCGGCGCTCGCACGAAGGAGCTGACGCTTGATGGATTTCGCCACGACGTGTGCTCGGCCGTGCATCCGCTCGGCGCATCGTCGCCGTTCTTCCGATCGCTGCCGCTCGAGGAGTACGGCCTTACGTGGGTGCAACCCGCAGTGCTTGCTGCGCACCCGTTGCCGGATGGTGAGGCGGCTGCGCTGTTTCGGGATGTGGTGCAAACCGCCGAGCGACTCGCCGTTGACGGATCGGTTTACCGAGAGCGAGTCGGGGAGCTTGTCGCCCGCTGGCCGGGCATTGCGCGTGGAGTGCTCGGGCCGGGGCTGCGCATTCCTCGGCACCCACGAGATCTGGCCCGTTTTGGTCTGATCGCGGGGCGCTCTGCTTCCTGGTTCGCGGGTCGATTCGAAGGGGCGCCCGCTCAAGCTCTTGTGGCCGGCATGGCTGCACACGCGAACGTTCCCCTCGACCGACTCTTTACGGCCGGAGTTGGCCTGATGCTCATGCTTGCCGGGCACCGTGCGGGCTGGCCATTTGCCCGCGGCGGTTCCAGCTCAATCGTTTCGGCGCTCGCCGCTCATCTAACGGCGATCGGTGGCGAGATCGAAACGGGTCGACACGTCGGGACGCTCGCAGATCTGCCGAATGCGCGGGCCATCGTCTTTGCGACATCCGCGTGGACGATGGCCGAGGTGTGCGGCGATGCCTTGCCGAGTCGCTACCTGAGATCGATTGCCAACTTCCGTCCAGGGCCAGGTGTGTTCAAGGTCGACTGGGCACTTAGTGAGCCCATCCCGTGGAGGGCCTCGGTGTGCACGGAAGCTGGGACCGTCCACGTGGGCGGATCCTTCGAGGAGATCGCAGCCTCCGAGGAGGCCGTCGATCGTGGCACCGTCAGCGAGCGCCCATTCGTGCTGGTCGTTCAACCGACCGTTGTCGACCCGACTCGAGCGCCTGTAGGACGGCACACTGCCTGGGCCTATTGCCATGTTCCGAACGGGTTGAGCGCGGACATGACCACACGGATCGAAAACCAGATGGAACGCTACGCGCCAGGCTTTCGTGATGTGGTTATCGAGCGGCATACGATGTCGCCCGCAGACTTCGAACGCTACAACGCCTCCTACCTGGGCGGCGATATCTCGGCCGGCGCAATGTTTGCGCGCCAGGTGCTTGCGCGACCAGCGTGGCGTATCGATGCGCATCGAACACCCAACCGATCGATCTACCTGGGGTCGTCGTCGACGCCGCCAGGGCCTGGGGTGCATGGGATGTGCGGGTACCACGCGGCTCGCTCAGCTCTGCGCCACGCGCTGCGATGAGCTCAGCCGCTGGCAGGCTGAATCCTGGCGCGCTCTGCTTCGGTCTAACCGGATATCTCTACGAGAGGAGACACCAGTCCATGATGCGCCAGCGAAGAGTTCCAGCAATGCTGCTCGGCTTGAGCGTTCTTGCGCTCCTACTCGTTGCGTGCGGCGGTGGGGAGTCTTCGTCAGCTCCTCAGCCGCCGGCCGTAACATCCGAGGCCCCGGCAAGCGAGCCAGCCGAGGCCGTCACCGAGTCAGAGCCGCCGCCCGTCGAAGCGGAGCAGACTCCGGTCGAGCCGAAACCGCCCTCGGACGATGAGCCGGAGCCGCCCGTGGAGGACGATCCGGAGGTGGTTGAACCGGAGTCGTCTGAGACTCTCGGAGATGCTGGCGTACCCGATCCGCTGAGCTTCACGCTCGCCACCGGTTGGCAGGCCACGTTCGTCGATGAAGGCATCAAGCCTGACATTGCGCTGGACGCCTCTGGGTCACCAGGAGTCGCCTACATGCGCGAAGCGCTCGACGGCTGGATCCGGTTTGCGTCGGCAACTGACGGTTGGCAGGTCGAGACCGTCGCTGAGGGCTACTTCTACGGCCCAATCGGGCTTGCCTTCGACCTCGAAGCCGGACCACACGTTGTGTGGCATGACCACCAGGACTCGAGTTTCGATCTCGGCAAGGGTGACCTCGCATATGGCGTACGCGAAGGCTCCGCATGGGCAGTTGAGGCAGCTGCAGACGCGGGTCACGACGGCTGGGACTCGACTATTGCGATCGGCAGCGACGGCGTTGTTCGAGCCGCAGGCGTCGAGCCCGTGCAGTTCGGGCTCGAGAACGGAGTCGAGTACTACGAGCGTCGCGATGGGGCGTGGATTGTGCAGCCGATCGGGAGCGGCCCAATCCCATACGAGTTCAACGTGAGTCTTGCACTCGACGGTGACGGATTCCCGGCGCTGACCTACTTCGAAGCGTCCGACGGCGACCTCGTGTTCGCAAGCTTCGACGGATCCGCGTGGAGCATGGAGATAGTCGCGTCCGAGGGCACGGTGGGCATGTTCTCGTCGCTAGCGTTCGATGCTCAAGGCCAGCCCCATATCTCGTTTTTCGAGACGGCTGAGGCGACGGCCGGAATCATTCACTACGCATCGCGTGATGCCGGCGGTGTTTGGACGGTCGAGGAGATCGCCCAGCTGGTCGACGTCGAACTCGGCATGACGGGCACGCGCCGCAACAGCGCTATCGCGGTCGACGCCACGGGAGTACCGCACGTGGTTCTGTCGGATCGCAGCGTTCTGAGCTACGCGGTTCGCGGAGTCGATGGCTGGGAGGTCGAGGAGCTCGTACGGGCTGACGGCGCGCCGCTCGGCCAGCTCGTCTCGTTTCAACTTGGTGCTGATGGGACGCCTCACCTGTCGTTCTTCGAGGTCACTTCGAGTGGTCCGCTAGAGGGGCTTGTGGCTTACGTGACGCGCGGCTAGGTACCGTCGCCCGCGGCGTTGGCTACCGGACTTGCCCGGCGCCGGCGAGGACGTGGAGTCAAGGCTTCGAGCCTCCACGGTACGATCTCAACGGTCCGAGCCGCGTGGTCGCGCCACGCGTCCGATGCGTGATGATTCGGTCGGATGATCCCGGGCCGAAAGTACACCGACACATGACTGACAAGCAGGCAACCTACGCGTACCAGCGACGCATCGACGCCGATCTGGCGGGTGATTTCGCCAAGGACCTCGAGTCGGAGGACTTCCTTGAGCGGCTCAACGGGCAGCTCGCGCCGCACGCAGACGCTGGTTATCGGGAGCTCGACGAGAGCGCGCCCACGCTGCACGTGATCGGTGTGCCTCGATCGGGTACGACGTTGCTACACCAGGCCATCGTCAGCCGATTGGACGTTGGCTATATCGACAACCTCGTCGCGGCCTTCTGGCGTGCACCTACCTACGGACTGCAGCTTTCGATGAAGCTTGGTTTGGCCCACGACGGCTCCGACTTCGCCTCGTCGTTTGGACGGACGAGCGGGGTCGGCGAACCGCACGAGTTCGGGTACTTCTGGAACGATCATCTGCGCTATCCCGACATGACGCAGCAGGAAGGCGGTCACGACGCGACGATCGACTGGACATACCTCCGTCGCGTTCTCCTCAACATGGCGGACGTATGTGGCAAGCCGATGGTCTTCAAGCCGATGCTTCTGTTGTGGCACCTTGAGACGATGCTCAAGGAGATGCCGTTGACCTGTTACGTATGGATTCGTCGCGAGGCGAGGCAGGTTGCACTGTCGTTGCTGAAGATGCGCGAGGTCATGTTCGGGAGCGTCGAGAGGTGGGCGTCACTGCGGCCCATGGAGGCTGTTGCGTTGGGTGGCGATGACCCCGTGGCACAGGTGGTTGCACAGACCCTCGTTCTCGAGCGGACGATCGCCCAGGCAACCGAGAGTATGGGGCGGGCGCACGTCCTGGAGGTCGGACATCCGGAGCTGTGCGAGGCGCCCGATCAGGTCGCGGTTCGCGTGCGCGAGCTACTCGAATCGAAAGGGGCCGACATCGCCGATCACGGGTCGACGCTCGCGCCCTTCGAGGTTCGGCGCAACGATCAGCTCGAAACGCGTTACGGCGAGCGAGTCGATCAGGCGATCGAGAGCGTGCGGGGACGCCTCGATGTAACGCGATCTGGCACTGACGGTGGGCAATGATGACCGTGTCGACATGAGGGGGCCAACGCCGATCGGGCGCATCGAAGCGCCCTTGGTTAACCCGAACGAACCGGAGGCGCAGGTCGTTTCGATTGAGGTCGAGGCGTACGGTCAGGTCGCAAGCGGAGATGTGCTTCTCGTTGTCGAGACCAGCAAGGCCACGTTCGAGGTTGAGAGCGACCTCGACGGCTATCTCGGCAGGCTCGAGGTCTCGCTCAACGAACGTGTTACGGCAGGGCAGTTGATCTGCGAGGTGTTCGACGCGCCCGTGCCCGCCGAGAGTCGCGGTGTACGTGACGACGACGCCCGCTCAGCGAGCGCTCCGAGGCTAACCCGCAAAGCTGCGGACCTCGCGGACGAGCTGGGGGTCGACATCAGCGGCCTCCCGACCGGAAGATTTCTTACGGAGCGTGATGTCGCGGCTTTCGCTGCCGCCAGCGGTCCGGTCACGCTCGACACGCAACTCGTTCAGCAGATCACCGAGCGGTCGCTGGTGGTCTTTGGGGCAGGTGGGCTCGGAAAGTCGGTCGTCGACCTCGTTCGACTCGACAAGGAACTCGACGTGCTCTGCATCGTCGACGATGATCCGGCCGCTCCGAGCGACTTGCTCGGCGTTCCGATTGCGGGCGCCAGGAACGTGCTGGTTCCACTTCGCGATCAGGGCGCCACCATGGCAACGAATGCGGTCGGAGCGATCGGAAAGATCGCAACGCGTGTCTCGATCTTCGATCTGCTCGACGAGCTCGGGTTTACGCTCCCGCCGCTCGTCGATTCGTCGGCATACGTCGCAGCATCGTCGCGTCTCGGACGCGGAGCCCAGATCTTCGCCAACGCCGCAGTCTGCTCGGATGTCGAGATTGGCGACGACGTGATTGTCAACACCGGCGCGATTGTGTCCCACGACTGCGCGATCGGCGCGCACGCGCACGTTGCCCCGGGAGCCACGCTTGCGGGTCATGTCGAGGTCGGTGAGCGCGTGCTGGTTGGGATGGGCGTGACCACCGCGGTGGGTATTTCAATCGGCGCTGATGCGATCGTCGGCAATGGCTGCGTGATCAGCGCCAACGTGCCTGAGCACACGATCGTGGCCGCGGGGACAACGTGGCCGAAGCAGTAGGAGAAGCAACACGCCGGCTCGCTGCCCGGCGCGGGTAGTCGTCACGGTTCTAGATCAGGTCACCCGAGTAGCGCCACGGCGCTCCTGTGAATCGAATTCCCCTCTTGCGGCAAAACTCGCGAGTCGCGTCCGCGAGCGAGCCGCCACTGCCGTGTAGCTCACGTCCAACGAGATCCAGAACCGTCCATCCCTCCGGCGCGAGAGTCGTTTCGACCGACAGCGCCAGCACAACCGAGTCGCCCTCGCTGGAAGGCTCGGGAAGCTGATCCGGACCCCCGAGATGTTCAACGAAAGCGACTCTTCCAGACGCCAGTGTCGTCGTGAGTGCGAAACATCGCGCGCTCTCGGCTGTCAGCCACGACGGATCGTGTCCGCTCAATGTGAGCAACTCGTAGAAGTCATCGATGAGCTGATGGGCGAGGTCGACTCGGCGCTCCGGTGATAGTCGCACGCGAGCCTCGCCGGTTGCCCGAGCCGGAACGCCGATTGCGAGTTTCCCAGCCGGGATGTCCGAGACGACGTAGGAGTTCGACGCGACAATCGCGCCCTTGCCCACGCGACAGCCCGCGTAGATAACGGCAGCCAGGCCAACCTGGGCATAGTCCTCGACAACGACTGGGGCGAATCGGTTCTCGTATCCCTCGAGTACGGAGTGCCCGATGTTGTGCGTCACGATCATGGAACGTTGGGTGATAAAAGTTTCGCGGCCGATGATCACGGGACGGCACGCGTTGACGAAGATCTCGTCGCCAAGGAAAGCGACGTCTCCCACGGCGACGAGCGCCCGGGGATCGCGGTGCCCGCCACCACCGATGCGGATCGATCGGCCTGCATGAACATTCGCACCGATGCATGCGCGCCGGCATCGCACCTCGAGATCCGGACCAATATGTGTGAGGGCCCCAACGCAGAACGCTTCCGCGCACTCCACTTGTGCACGCGCGCCGATCTGGACGCCATCCTCGAGGATGAGAGCGGGTGTGATGAGCAGTGAGTCCTCGCCCAGACCGACGCCGTCGCCGACGATTGCGCCGTGTGCGCGATAGCGCGCGCACTTCTCGTCCGAAGGCAGCCTTCTGAAGAAGTCTGGATCCTCGCGGAGTGAGTTGAGAAATGCCGGGTCGAGCGCCCCCCGTGAGCCGGCGTCGACCCATGACTCCGGAAGGCTTACTCCGGAGAGGTCGAGATTCATAAGCAGCGATGCCGGCTTCGATTCCGTCTGTCCGGTCGATGTGGCGAGGACAACCGCCTCGACGTCGGAGGTGGTGATGAAGCCGCGCTTGTCGATCGCGTCGAGGTCGATGTCGTGCCGCTGCGCGAGCTCGCGCGCCTTGCGCGTCGCCTTCGTGCCGCCCACCGGGCCTGCCTCCAGCGGCGGTCGCGCGTGCGCGCGTGCTTCCTTGAGCTCTGCGTCTGTCTCGGCGATCAGGCCGACCACACCACCCAACTCAACCTCGGCACCGACATCGAACAGGTGCACGAGTGTGCCTTGCCCCGGTGCCTCGACCTCCACGGTGGCCTTCGTGGTCTCGATCACGCACACAGGCTGTGCCTGCATGACCTCCTCTGCGTCAGCGACGAGCCACTCGGCGACGATCGCGAACTCCGTGTTCGCATCTTCGCGCGTCAGGCGAACCTCGATCAAGGGGCTTCAGACCCGACTGCCCGTGAGGGAGAGGACGGCGTCAACGAGATCGGTTGCTGCCGGCAACATCGCGGCTTCCAACGCCGGGGCGGCCGGAATGATTCCGTCGGCGGCACCTACGCGGCGGATCGGGCGTCGCAGATCGTCCCAGGCCAGCGCCTGGACGGCTGCGGCTAGCTCTGCGCCGAAACCGCCCGTGAGAGTTCCCTCTTCGAGGGTCACGAGTGCGCCAGTACGGCGGACTGACTCGATGATCGGGTCAAGATCCAGTGGCTGTAGCTGTGAAAGAGAGACGACCTCGCAGAAGATCTCGTGTTCCAGAATGAGGCTGGTAGCGGTGTCGACGGCCAGAGATGTCATGCCGCCGTACGTCGCGATGGTCACTGAGTCTTCGTTGAACTCGCTTCCCGAAAGTGCGATGGCTGGATAGCGAGACGCGGAAGCCTGGCAGCGGAGCTCTCCGATGTACCCACCCTCGGGGCGTTGAACAGCTCGTCCGTACATGAGCTTGTTCTCGACGAAGAAAACGGGCTCAATGTCCTCCACCGCTGCAATCAACAGGGCAGCGACATCGTGGTACTCACTGATCGCGACGACGGTCACATTCGGGACGCCGATCAGCGCCTTTTCTAGTGACTGGCTATGCGTGGGTCCGTAGCCTCGGCCACCGCCCATCGGCAGCCGGATCACGAGCGGGACGGTGACCTGATCGTCGTACATCTCGCGGAACTTCGAGATGCCGTTGACGATCTGGTCGTAGCCGAGCGCGATGAAGTCTCCGAACATGATCTCGAG
>JAUXJK010000021.1 GCA_030624785.1 Actinomycetes bacterium | reverse complement strand
GAGTAGCGCTCGACGACGACGATCGGCGCGAAGACCTCTTCGCAGACAATACGCAGGTGGTGCTGGGTTCCTGTGACGACAGTGGGTTGAAACACCGGTCCGTCATGTCGGCCACCACAGAGCACCTGAGCCCCTGCTTCGACAGCTTCGTCGAGCCATTCCGCGGCGCGCTTGGCTTCGTGTTCGCTGCGCATCGGACCCACGTGAGTCTCGTCGTCTCGTGGGTCACCGATCGTGACCCGCTGAGCGTGTGCCACGAGAAGTCGCATCAGGGCATCGGCGATGCTCTCGTGAGCGTAGATGCGCTGGACCGATGCGCAGTGCTGCCCGGCAAAGAGGAACGCGCCTTGCGCGCAGCGCTCGGCGGCCCGCTCGATCTCACCATCCTTGTGCACGATCACGGCGCAGTTACCGCTCAGCTCAAGCATGACGCGCTTCTGGCCGGCCAACGACCGAAGCGCCCAGCCGACGCGGCTCGAGCCCGTGAACGACAAGACGCGTACACGAGGGTCGGTGACTAGCGGCTCTGCCGCGTCATCGGCGCAGGGCAGCACGCTGATGAGGCCCGTTGGAAGCTCGAGCGCGCTTGCGGCATCAAGGACGGCGCGGCCGACGCTCAGCGCGCTGAGTGGCGTACTCGGAGAGGGCTTGACGAGCACCGAGTTCCCGGCCGCGAGCGCCGGCGCCACCTTGTGCGCGACGATGCCCAGTGGTGAGCCAAACGGTGTGATGGCCGCGACGGGGCCCATCGGGAAGCGGCGGACATCGCCGTGCATGCCTTCGGTCTCGACGCCGTCGAGAGGCACGGTTTCTCCCTCGATCCGAACGACCTCCTCGGCTGCGACGCGGAACGTCGACACCGCCTGCCGACATTCCACTCGCGACTCCGAGATGGCCTTGCCGGACTCCAGTGTGATCTCTCGGGCGAGTTCGTCCTCGCGGCCTTCCAGGATCTCGGCCGCGGCGTATAGCAGCGAGGCTCTTCGATGCGCAGGCACCATCTTGTATTCCTCGAACGCTGCCAGCGCTCCGGCGATCGCCTCGTCCATTACCTGGCGCGAGACTCCAGAAAGCCACGAGACGCGCTCCCCCGTATACGGAAAGCGCACCTCAATCGGCGGACCGCCGCCGGACATAAGTCGGCCGGCGACGATGACTTGTTGATGTAGCCCTGTACTCACTAGACGCAACCGCAACTGCCAGCATGACGGTTTCACATCGAAACGTCAAGAACGTTCATGGCTCGACCCTGCGCCGGACTTGTCGCCATTCCGTGGCGCGAGTCGTGTTCTGTCGGCAGCGTGTGGCGCGATGGCGCACAATAGGGCGATGCAGCGGCATATTCGGAGATGTCAGGGCTTCACGTAGCGCATGTCGAAGCCCCGGCACACGCCACTTCACGAGCGGCACCTCGCCCTCGATGCTACTTTCGCCGAGATCGACGGGTGGCAGCTGCCGTACGAGTTCTCGTCGGCAAAGGACGAGCACCTTGCCGTCCGCGAAGCAGCCGGAGCGTTTGATCTTGGCCACCTCGCCGCGCTTGCAATCAAGTGGTCATGGGCGGAGGAGTACCTCCAAACCCGGCTCACGAATGACGTGGAGCGACTCGCGTCCGGCCAAAGTCAGTACACGTTGCTTACCGACGAGAATGGCGGCGTCGTCGACGACCTCATTCTCTTTCGACTTGCGCAGGGATTTCTGCTCACCGTGAATGCTCGAAACCTCTCACGGGATCTAGAGCTTCTGTCCGAATTGGAGGACGTCTCTGAGGACTGGAGCATTCTCGCGGTTCAGGGTCGACTCGCCTCGGAGCTACTCGAGGTCGACGTCGAACGGTTTGCGTTCGAACGGCGAGAGGTTCTCGGCGTCGAGTGTCTCGTATCGGGAACCGGCTACACCGGCGAGTCGGGGTACGAGTTGCTGTGCAACACGGCTGACGTCGGCACGCTCTGGGACAACATCATGGAGCGCGGAATCACTCCCTGTGGAATGGCAGCCCGTGACTCCTTGCGGCTCGAACAGGGCCTGGTGCGGCACGGCCGCGATGTCACCGCCGAGCAGAACCCGTACGAGGCTGGTCTGGGCAACGTCGTCAAGACGAGCAAGAACTTTGTCGGCGTCGGCCCCCTACGACGGGTCAAGCGGCAGGCTCCTTCGCAGCGTTTGGTCTCCTTCGTGATGGAGGACGACACCGTTCCGCCATCGGGAGCAAGCATCGAAGGAGACGGACGGGTCACGTCGGGAGCCTTCTCACCCGTTCTCGAGCGTGGGATCGGGCTCGCCTACGTGTGGCCTGGGGTAGCCAAGGCTGGAAACAAGCTCGAGATCGACGTTTCTGGCGAGACTCGGCTCGGCCATATTCACGACTCGCCGGTGATCGGATCACAGCCCACGAAGAGCCCTCGAGGTCGCGTGCAGCGCTTGAAGGCTTCGCGTCCGCCGCACCGAAAGCCGCGGCGTCCGTGAGCGGCGTCCCGGCCTGCGGCGGCTGCTCACCCTAGAGCGATCGCACCTCTGGTCTGCCGCGACTGAGGACGGCGAGTCAGATCGTCGATCCTGGGTACGTCCAGGGTTCGCCAGCGAGCCTTGCGCGAAGGCGATCACGAAGCAGGATGGTCTCGGACAGGGTGTCACATCGATTCAGATCGGCCCACTCGATCCAGAGATATTCGAGCCCGATGTCTCCCTGGTAGCCGGCTTCTACAAGCGCATCGACCATGCGTTCGAAGTCGATCGTGTTCTCGCCGAGCGGCGCCTGCATCCGACCATGCGCCGCTCCCCGCGCGTGTAGATGGCGCGCGTGGGTGATGAGCGGTTCGATTTCATGTTCGCTATAGCCCTGAAATACGAAGTGGCTGTAATCAAGCGTGAGCTCAAGCCGCTGAACCGCGTCACAGAGGCGCGCGGCATTCGTTGGGTCTTCCGCGATCGAACCGGCATGAGGCTCCACAGAGAACCGTAGGCCTCGTTCGTGTGCCTCGATTGCACGACGACTGAGTTCCTCGACTGCGCGATCAAACGAAGCCTCGAAGTTGTCGCCAGGCCACGCAATTCCCGGCAGCATCGTCAGTCCCGGTGCCCGCACCCGCTCGGCCAACTCGAGCATGTCGACAAACAGGCTCCAGGCCCTGTCGCGCTCGACCTTGTCAGGATGGTTGGGCGCGAAGGTCTCGAAGTCTGTCCATGGGATACAGAAGAGGTCAGACAGCTCGAGGCCCGTGTCTTGCAGCCCGGATTGGATACGTGTCGCGCAGGCCGGAATGTCATGGCGAATGTGTTCGGGCCGCAGGTGCGAGCGGTTTCCCATCAGGCACACGTCGACGCGATCGAGCTCGAGTATTTGAATCACCCGCAGGGCACTCTCCCACGGCGTGAGAAGTCGAAACGTGTTGTCGGTACAGGCGAGCGAGATGGATGTCGAGCCACTCAACGGAGAAGTGGGCTACCGCCAGCCGTCTTCGTGATGGTAAACCCGCCATCGACGGTGATAACCGCGCCGTTGACGTAGGAGGCCGCCTCGCTGGCAAGGAATGCAACTACCGCGGCGATCTCCTCCGGGCGCGCAAGTCTGCCCGCCGGGATGCCCTCCACGAATCCGCTGCCCTCTGTCCAGCCCGCTCCGACGACGTTCGACGTGATCCCATGCTCGGCGAGTTCTGCCGCGGCTACCTGCGCTGCGGTTGTGAGAAACCCGCCTCCGGTCGCGGCGAGCGCGGCACCGTGAACGGCCCGTACTGCCGGTGGGTTCGAAAGCAAGACGATACGCCCACCCTCACCGCTCTCGATCATCGTGGCAGCGGCGTCGCGGGCAGCGCGGAACGCGCCCGTCATCCCGTCGATCGCTTCGTTCCACTGACTCTGAGTAAGCTCTATGAAGGGTCCAACTTGCGCATCTCCCGGCCCCGCAACGAGGGTCGGAAGCGGCGCGTCTTCGAGCACGTGCCGAAGGGCAGGCTCGAGAGCGGCGGGCACGTTGGCGAGCGTGAGCCTTGCCATCAGTACTTCCCCACCACGAAGCCGCCGTCAACACGCAGGAACTCGCCCGTGACGTAGCCTGCCTCCTCGGAACAGAGATACACGACCGCGTGACCCTGGTCGATCGCCTCAGAAGGGCGTGGAATCGGGATCAGTTCGATGGTCGCGGCCTCGTCCTCTTCGGTCTGCAGGCCGGGCGAGTTGTCGTTCAGTTGCGACTTCACCCAACCCGGGCCGATGTGGTTGACGAGAATGCCGATCGGCGCAAGCTCAATCGCCATGTGCTCCGCGAGAGCTCGCACGCCCTGCTTTGTCGCGCCGTAGACCGCCATCGACGGAAATCCCATCTGGACGTGGACAGAGGAGGTGAAGACGATTCTGCCGTCACGCTCGCTGCGCGCCATCGCGCGAGCAGCCGCTTGACCAACGTTGAATGCGCCCGTGAGATTCGCTCCGACGATCTTCTCGAGCGAGGCGTCGGAGATCTCGTGGAACGCCTCCCAGTCGGCCGTGCCGGCGTTGGAGCACGCAATGTCGAGTGGCCCTAGTGTCGTTTCGACTTGCTCGATGAGCTCGTCGACGTCGGTTCGGTCGCTTACGTCAGCTCGAACGAACATCGATCTCTGTCCCAGATCGCGAATCAGCGCTGCGAGCTGCTCTCCCTGATCCTCGAACCCGATGTCACTACATGCGACATCGGCACCGGCCTGCGCAAGCGCGAGCGCGATGCCACGACCAATGCCCCGCTCGTGCGAGGCCCCGGTCACCAGAGCGATCTTGCCTTGGAGCCGCATCTCAGGCAGGCGCTTTTCGCTCGGCCCAGGCCTTCTCGAATCCGGCCTTGCCGCGGCGTATGACTTCGACGGCGTCCTGCCTCCAAAGCGAGTCGTCGAAGTCATCCTCGAACGTTCCGTCATCCGAGAAGATCTCGAGATCGAACCAATCAACGACGCCGCCGGCTTCGAGCGCACCGAGTAGGGCCGGGAGATCCATGATTCCGTCACCGGGAAGGACGCGATCGAAGCTGCTGCGCGTATCTGCACGCCAGTCGCAAACATGCACGCTCGTCGAGATCCGCTTACCGTGGCGAACGGTTTCTTCGATGATGTTCTCTGTATCCCAAAGGTGGTAGACGTCGTAGAGCAGGCGCACGTTCTCTTCCCCGATATCGTCGATGAGCGCAATTGTCCCGGGGATATCGCTCACCGTCGACCATGTCTCGTAGAGCTTCCGGTGGAGCGGCTCCACTCCAAGGGTCAGACCATGGGCAGCAGCGACCTGTGCTGCTTTCCGCAAGCCACTCACCGTGATCTCGTAGGCTTGGCCGGCATCAACATCTTCTCCCGGGTAGCCGGTGAGACACAGAATCACCTCGGGTTCGAACGCGGCGAGTCTCTCGATTCCCGCGCATAGCCCGGCCGTTCGCTCATGGGGGTCGTCGGGCCCTGGGAAAGGCACGGGCCAGATCGACAGGGTGCTTGGGATGCAGGTCGTCGCGTTAAGCCCGCTCTCGTTGAAACGGGCGAGATTGTCGACGTCGTCACCGTCGCCGAGCTTTGGCTCGAAGAGCCCGATTCCTGTCGCTCCCGCCTCTGCGTAGTTCGCGAGATCCGCTTCGAACGAGTCATTGAACGTGGTGATCTGTGAAACTGAGAACTTCGGCTCGGACATGAGGTGCCTCCTAAGGAGTGATCACGGTCTTGACGACCTCGTCTTCTCGGTTGAGCACGCGTTCGAGGGCGCCGGCGATCCCATCGAGCGTGGCCGAGTGTGTGATGATCTGGCTTGTATCGACCTTCGCGTCCTCGAGGAGTCTCAGCGTCTTTGGCCACTGAAGCGGGTAGAGGAGCGAGAAACGGATGGTCTTGTCCTGGTAGAGGTTTGAGAGAAGCGGGACAGAGATGGCGTCGTCGGGACCTGCAAGGCCCATCAGTACGACCGTCGAGCCGTTGCCCGAGATTTCGAGCGCCTGTTGATTTGCCTCGACTGATGCAGTTGCGACGAGAACCCGATCGGCGAGCGCCCCACCGTTCGCGTCCATGATCGCCTGTCCGACGTCGGGAACGTAGTGCGGCGAGCCTTGGTCGCGGACATTCCACACGTGGTCGGCACCGAGCGACTTGCCGATTCCAAGCCTGTAATCGCGCGTACCGATCAGTGCTACGCGCGCACCCTCGTTCTTGAGGAGCTGCACCATTGAGAGCCCGACAGGTCCTGGGCCGTACACGACGGCGAAGTTTTCCGGCTCGACCTCGGATCGTTTGACCGAGTACACGGCGGAGGACAGCATCTCGACGAATGCGCCCTGCTCGTTCGTCAGCGACTCGGGGATCTTGTAGGCGTGGGCGATCTTGGTATTGACGTACTCAGCGAAGCCGCCATTCATGGTGACTCCGAGCACGGTCAGGTTCTCGCAGAACTGGAGTTTGCCGGCGCGGCAGGCGTTGCAGGCGTTGCAGCTCTGCACTGGATTGAGCGCGACGCGATCACCCTCGGCCAGTCCGTATTGCTCGGCGAGGTTGCCCGCGTGCACGACCTCGCCGCAGATCTCGTGGCCGAGCACGAGCGGACCCTTGCCGTCGGCCGTGCCGACAGGGCTCTTTCCGTAGTAGTACTCGACGTCTGAACCACAGAACCCACACGCCAGAACCTTGACGATGACCTCATCGGCTGCGGCGTCCGGCTCCGGCACGTTCTCAACCCGTAGATCCTCGGCCTCGTAGAAGACTGCTGCTTTCATAATTCTCTTCCTCCCCGGTTAGTTGCGCACGTACTGGTCGAGCATCTCGTTCAGGGTGATGTGACCGGTCCAGGTGTCCTCCCACGCCTTCGGACCCATCGGAATTGAGTCAACTGCCCACCAGGTGCCGTCGTACGCGTCGGCGAGCACGGGCATGAGCTTGGTGTAGTCGATGATCCCCTCGCCGTAGTTCGATTTGGTTCCGAACATGTTCAGGTGCGTGTTCATGTCCGTGTCGCAAAGGTGGACGTGACCGATCGAGCCCTTGGGGAGCATCTTGATGAAATCAATCTGGTCGGGCAGCGTCTCGGCCGGCTGTACGTGGTTGTGGCCGATGACGCTGCAGGCCTGGAAGTGGCCCGTGTCGTACATCAGCTTGAAGTTGTCGTGCCCGACGTCCTCGAGCATCTTGATGGTCTCCGAGGGCTTGTTGAAAGGTTGTAGTGACTCGAGTTCCCACTGCATCATCACACCGACCTCTGCGCCCTTCGCAGCGTGGTGTTGGAACGTGGTGACGACTCGATCCCAAACCGCGTCGTAGTCGGCGTCGTAGGGGAGTGGTCCCACAGCTCCCGGATCCACACGCATCGCGGGCATCTCCATATCTGCTGCGAGCTGTAGGTAGCCCTCAAAATACTCGATGTACTCCTCGTAGACGTCGTCCGAGCCGGTCGCCCAGGGAAGACGGACCAGGTCGCCATACGGGCCAGGGGCGATGCCGGCAATCTCGAGGCCGAGGTCATCGTTGATCCACTTCCTCAGTTTCTGACGACTCTCTTTGTCCGGAAATCGCTCAACGGTGCAGTGGTCGAAGAACCCGCCCAACTCGACGCCGTCGTAGTTGAAAGCAGACAAGACCTTGCACACTGCCTCCATGGTGGCCTGCGGTTCGAATCCGAAGGCCATGCACCAGGTTCCTCTACACGTTTTCGCTTCACGCGCCATCCTTTTTCTCCCTCTTTGGTGTGGTTACGAGGCATGTCGGCTTCAGTCCATGAGCAGGCCGCCGTTGATGTCGATATGGGCTCCGTGCACAAAGCTTGCGACGTCCGAGGCGAGCACGACCACCATGGCTGCGACCTCCTCGGGCGAACCGACTCTTCCGAGCGGTGTCGCACCGATCGTCCGTTCGCGGGCGTCGTCAGGCCAGGCCTGAATCATGGGCGTGTCGATCACACCTGGATTGACGCAGTTGGCCGTGATTCCGTGGGGTCCCGCGAATCGCGCGATCGACTTCGTGAGCGCGACGACGCCCGCCTTCGAAGCAGCGTAGGCGGCTCCAGCCGCCAGGCCTCCAGCCTGGCCGGCGAGCGACGCGATCGTCACGATCCGGCCTTGACCCCGGGGCAGCATCACACGAAGAACGGCCTGCGTGGTGAGAAACGTGCCTCGCAAGTTGACCCCAAGCACTCGATCCCACTCCAGCGCGTCAATCTCGTCGAATGGCGTCGCGTGGAATACCCCGGCACAGGTCACGAGGGCATCGACAGTTCCCCAGCGCTCGACCGTGGTGTCAACGAGCGCCTGGACGCTGCCTGGGTCGGTGACGTCCACGCTCGCCCCGATCGCGTCTGTCCCTAGCTCAAGGGCTTCCCGCTCGGCTGACTCGTGGTCGAGGTCAGCCAACACAACTCGTGCGTTCTCGCCCGCAAGTGCGCGTGCACAGCTGAGGCCGATACCGCTCGCCCCGCCAGTGACGATCGCCACCTTGTCCGTGAGTCCAGTGTCCATGACTGCTCAGCGGCTCCGTACGTGTCTGTCAAGGAGCTGCTCGAGCGTGATCTTGTCGTCCCAGGTGTCGGTCCACGAGTCCGTGGTCATCGGGATCGCGTCGACCGACCACCATTCGCCGTCGTAGGCATCGGCGAGCGCCGGGACAAGCTCGTCCATGTCGATCACGCCCTTGCCAATGCCAAGGTGCGTACCGAAGGCGTTCTGCCACGTGTTCGAGTCCGTGTCGCAGAGGTGGACGTGGCCGATGCGCTCGCCGAGCTGTTTCACGTACTCGACCTGCCCGCCCTCGACCTTCTCGAAGGGCTGCAGCTGATTGTGGGCCAGCACGCACACGGCCTCGATGTGGCCGACGTCGTAGATCAACTTCAGGTTGTCGTCACCGACGTCGTCCATCAGCTTGATCGCCTCGGACGGTTTGACGAAGATCTGACCCGATTCGAGCTCGTACATCATCGTCACGCCGTGGGCCCGACCCTTCTCGGCATGCTTTTTGAAGGTCGTGACAACCCGGTTCCAGACAGCGTTGTAGTCAGCGTCGCGGGGGAGAGGACCGAAGTCACCAGGATCGACGCGCATTGACGGGATCTCGCAGTCAATGCAGAACTGCAGGTGTGCGTCGAAGAAGTCGTGGTACTGCCTCAGAACGTCATCGTCACCGGTGGCCCACTGAAAGCGTCCGAAATCCCCGTACGGCCCCGGAGAGTAGGCGACAAGCTCAAGGTCGAGGTCATCGCGCAGCCAGGATGCAAGTCGCTTGCGACTATTCTCGTCCGGGTACTTCTCAAGCGTGGCGTGCTCGAAGAAGCCGGCGAGTTCGATGCCGTCGTAGTCAAAGGCCGATAGCACCTTCGCGACCTGCTCGAGGCTCGCCGGCGTCTCAAAGCCGAATCCCATGCACCAGCTTCCCCGACAGATCTTGGCTGAGCGTGCCATCGCGGTCTCCTTCTCTAGGTGTTTGTCTGCGCCGGGGCGCTTGCGCCCGGCCACGGCCTTACGAGCTGGATGATCTCAACGGCGTTTCCGTCAGGGTCCTCGACGTAGAGGCCTTTGCCGCCATCGTTCGGACCGCCGACGGTTGTGATGGGCCCTGCTCCCATGGAGCGAATCGTCACGTCGTTGGCCTTCAGGTCTTCGCAGAGCGAGTCGAGGTCATCAGTGATGAAGCAGAGGTGAGCGCTGCCCGCGTGATTGACGTGGCGGGCACGCCGGTCGCCCCGCGGTGCCTTGTACTCAAGAAGCTCGAAGTTGATGCCGTAGCCGCTGAGGTGGACGATCCGAACATGCGCGCCTGGCGTGCCGGTGATCTTCTCGACGAAGCCGCCGGCCTCAATCTCGCGGTCGGCGACGACCTCCATTCCGAAGCGATCGCGGTAGAAGGCGATCGAGCGGTCCGCATCTGCGCAGGCAATCCCGAAGTGGTGAATTGCGAGGATTGTCATCGCTCACGCCAGCCGACTGCGCGGACAGGGCAGCCACTGAGGCCGGGAATGTTGAGTGGCAGTGCGGCGAAACGGATTCGCTCGCCCGAGACGCGATCGAGGTTCGTCAGACCCTCGATGATGTAGACGTCGTTGCTGAGCAGAGTGCGGTGCACGGGCCAGGTCGGGTGATGTGGTGTGTCCTTGCTATACCACTCCTTCTCGAAGTAGCCCGTTGCGAGGTGCTCGATACCGGGCGGCTCGCAGCCGACGGCGGCGACTCCGCGCCCGACGAGCCAATGCGCTGCCTCCTCGCTCAGGGCTGTTTGCTTGATGCGGCCGCTTGGCGATGTAGCCGGTATGAAACCGGAATGGATGAGCACGATGTCGCCAGGTTTGACCTCCGGCTGCGCAGATTCCAGGTCGGCCGCGGTGTAGAGATAGTCCACATCACCGCGGCGTAGATCGAGGACGACGGCCTCGCCGATCAGTCGCGAGATATCGACGTCCTCGAGCGCCGGGGCGTCCTCGACAGTATGGATTGGCGCGTCCATGTGCGTTCCAGCGTGATCGAAGAGCGAGAATCGCGCGACCACGCCGTTCGCGTTTGACCAGTCGGCGATGTAGTCGATCGGGATCGCGCTGTACTTCTCGTCGGACAGGTCGCCGAACATGAGCGCCACGACCTCTTCTGTGAGCGGTCGAGTCAGATCGATCAGCTCGAACTGCCAGCGCTCGCGGTTTTCGTCTCTCGTACTCATCGTTCTCCGCTCCGGGCCGTCTCGCGGACCACTAGTGACCCGCAACTGCAAGTTGCGGGCCCTCCTCCTCACGCCATGGCACGTACTCGTGGTAGGGGCCTTCGCACGGCGGCCCTTCGGTCATCTGGAGCGTGAGGTGCTTGAGATCCATCACGAGCGAGAACACCGAGTGAATCCGCGTGCCCTCCGGGTCGCCCGTTGTGTCCTCATGTCGGCAGATCGAGTCAGGGCGGCCGGCGTGGTCTCGAAGCATCTCGCTTGTGGCCCTGCCGTCGATCTGTCCGTGCGCCTCCTGGGTGAGTCGAGCGATCCGCGCCAACCTGAGCGGGCTGTCCGGGAACGCTTGGATACCCAGATCCCTGACGTCGATATGGCGCAGGCTCCTCAGGTGATTGGTGTGCACGACGACGTCCTGCTCCGGCGGAATGACGTCGACAGACCCGGGGACGGCCTCAATCGATACGGCGCCAACCCCGTGTTGCGCCACGACGTAGTTGGCCGCGCATGAAATGTCCGCGCGTGTGGCCGCCTGGATCGCGTCGCTCAAGGTAGGCGCGTCAAGAATGCCGCGAAGAACGATGTGTAGCGGCGTCGCGCCAGGCTCAATGCGGTCGGTCACCAAGGCATTGAGGCACACGCCAAGACCGCTCGAGTTGAAGCCGAGCTTCCCGATGATCCCCGCCTCGGTGACCATTGCAAGCGACGGGCGATTTGGCTGGTTGACGCGCAACACCACGATGGAGTCTCTAAGCGAGCGGCGCCAGTCCCAGTTCTGCGCCAGGATCGTCGTTTCGTCTGGCGTTGCTCGCCCGAAGGCCGCGAGGGCAGTACAGCCGTCGACAAGCCTCGCCGTGAAGGTGATCTCCGAGCGGACATTTAGCGCGAGGATGTCTTCCTCGTCGAAGCCTCCGCCTGCGGCGACGCCGCGAATCTCTCGGAGGTAGTCGGGCTCGTAGCGTTCGATAGGTTCCGCGTAGCTTTGCCCAATGGTCCGAGCTTCCGACCAATCGACGCCGACGAAGTCGCGGAAAATCTGCTTGTAGGTGCGGAGCAGGGCGTGGATCTGCTCGCCAGCCAACTCGCCATGCTGGCGACCGCGCTCAAAAGCGTCTGCTCCGTCGATCTCATATATCGGGAACGGGAAGGCTATTTCGGCCTCATCTCTGGTAGCGGGCACGAGAAGGAGGCGGTCCGCGGATCGGCTACGAGACTCATACGGAGCTCGCATCGCTAGCCGGTACCGTTGAGCTAGGGCGAGCTTTGCCGCTGCTGCCTCGCGTCAAGAATGTGGTCGAGATCATCCGGTGTCGGGGTGGGGCTGTCGTGTCATCCAGTCGGGCAATCGCAAGCTCTGCTGCCGCGCGACCCATCGCGAGCGCGTCCCGCTCTATGACATCAATCGGAGGTTGATGCAACGCACTTGCGTCGACTTCGTCACACGTGACAAGAGAGACGTCTTCGGGGACGCGCAATCCGCGCTCGCGGATCGCACTCGCGATACCGACGAACAATCTGTTCGAACCAGCAATGACGGCGGTCGGCGGTTCAGCTAGCTCGAATAGTTCTCCGAGAGCGACGTAGCCGGTCTCGCGACTTGCAAGTCCGCTCCGGACAAGAGCTGGATCCTGCGTTAGACCGAGCGCGTGCATGTGTTCCCGGTAGGACTCGATTCGGACGCGACTTCCCCGCTGGTCAGTCTTTCCGGCGATGAGGGCGATGCGAGTATGGCCGAGTTCAAACAGATGGTCGATCGCCTGTCGCAAGCCGGCCCGGTGATCGGGCAAGACTGAATCCCCGGTGAAGCCGTCGAGCTCTCGGTCTAGGAGTACGACAGAGCGAAACCCCTGCAGCAAGTTCTTCCAGTCGTATTTGGTCTCGCTCACAACTGCGATCAAGAGCGCGTCCACGCGACGGCCTCGGAGCGCGGTGACGGCTTCGGCCTCGCGAGCGAGATCATGACCTGAGTTGGCGAGGATCAATGCGTATCCCGCAGCTCGCAAGATTTCGTCAGCGCCCTTGGCGTGCGCCGAGAAAAGCGGATTGGAGAAATCGTCGACCACAAAGCCCACGACCCGGCTCCGCCCTGT
>JAUXJK010000099.1 GCA_030624785.1 Actinomycetes bacterium | reverse complement strand
GTGGAAACATTTAGCGCTCCCGAGGAGATCGTCACCTTCGGTCAGCTGATCCTGGTCGTTACGGGCGGCTTCCTGCTGTCCGTGCTCGCCAACAAGCTCAGCGGTCGCATCCAGATTCCGGCGCCCGCGCTTCTGCTGCTCACGGCTGCGGTCGCGGCCGAGCTGTTCGACGGCCTCGCAGAGAGACTGTCGATCCAGTCGGTTGAACAGATAGCCACGATTGCACTGATCCTGATTCTGTTCGACGGCGGCATGCACGTTGGCTGGAAGAAGTTCAAGGGTTCGGCCCTTCCGATCGGCCTCGTCGGAATCCTCGGGACGTTCGGTACGGCCGCGCTAATCGCGTGCACCGCGCACTACCTGCTCGGCTTCCAGTGGATCATCGCGTGGATCATCGGTGCCGCGCTGGCACCGACTGACCCGGCCGTGATGTTCTCCGTCCTCGGCAACCGGCAGGTGAGGGGGCGCTCGGGAACGATCCTCGAAGGAGAGTCCGGCGTCAACGATCCGGTTGCGATCGCGCTGATGATCGGGTTGATCGAGTTCGCCACGAGCGACCACGGGTCGGTTGCCGCGATCGCGGAGGAGTTCATGCTCGAGATGGCCGTTGGTGTAGCCGTCGGCGTCGTTGGCGGGCTGGGACTCGCGCAGTTCATCCGGCGAGTCTCGCTGCCGAACGAAGCGCTCTACTCGCTACGTACGTTAGCCGCCGCCGGCGTGATCTACGGTGTCGCGGCGACGCTGCACGGCTCGGGGTTTCTCGCCGTATTCATTGCCGGAGTATTGATCGGCGATCAGCGAGCTCCCTACAAGAAACAGATCAAGCGCTTTCACTCCTCGCTTGCGAGTCTGTCAGAGATCGTCGTGTTCGTGATTCTCGGCATCACCATTGATCTCAGTGCCCTCGGGCGGGACAATCTCTGGCGTGACGGGCTGATCCTCGCAGTGCTGCTCGCGTTCCTGATCAGACCACTTGTGGTGGGAGGTCTGCTCCTTCCAGCGTCGCTGCGTGCCGGAGAGCGCTACTTCATCATGTGGAGTGGGCTCAAGGGCGCGGTCCCGATCGTTCTCGGAGCATTCGCTTTGCTGTCAGCGGTCGATTCGGCTGATCGCGTGTACGGAATCGTTTTTGTCGTGGTCGCGTTCTCGGTGATCTTCCAGGGGAGTACCGTTCCGTTATCTGCCCGGCTCTTCGGGGTACCGATGGAGGAGGCGGAGCCAGAGCCCTGGGATCTTTCCGTGCGCCTTCAACGCGAGCCGCGTGGCGTTGAGCGATTCTTCGTGAAGCGCGGCTCAGCGGCTGATGGCGTGGAGATCAGCGAGCTCCCGCTTAGCGAGGAGACGTGGATCAGCATGCTGATCCGGGATGGTCACATGGTGCCCGCCCATGGCGACCAGGTCATCAGGCCGCACGACGAGCTACTCGTACTCACCGACGCTGAAGACGTCGCGGCGGTCAGGGCGTTGTTCACGCAGCCGCGGCCTGAACCCGAGGCCGACGCGTAGCTGCGGCGAGAGCGCTAGAAGAGCCCGACTGTTGTGCCCGACGCGTCGATGTCGACGTTGCGCAGGCCAGGCGTCGCGCTCAGGCCAGGCATCGTCATCATGTCGCCGCACAATGCGACGATCCAACCAGCTCCCGTGTAGGCGCGTAGATCTCGAATCGGCACGGTAAAGCCCTCGGGAGCATTCACCAACAGGGGGTCGTGGGACAGTGACAGGTGCGTCTTGGCCATGCAGATCGGGAGCGGGCCCAGACCCGTCTCCGTATAGCGCTTCATCTTCTCGAGGGCGGCCGGCATGAACGTGACGCCGCTCGCGCCGTACGCCCGGGTCGCAATCGACTCGATCTTGGCTGCGATTGGCTCGTCAAGTTCATAGAGCGGAGCGAACTCGCCAGGCTCCTCACATGCTCTGACAACGGCCTCCGCCAGGGCTGCCGCTCCCTCGCCGCCACGTGCGAATGCGTCGTTGATCTCGGCGGCAAAAGCTCCCCGCTCGAGTGCGAGTCGTCTGACCAACTCGCACTCCTCGTCGGAATCCTCTGGGCGGCGGTTGATCGCGACAACAGGTGCAATGCCGAACTCACGAGCGATCCCGATATGTCGCGCAAGGTTCTCGATCCCGCGCTCAACAGCATCGAGATCGCCGGTGGGATTCTCTGCGTGGTGCTTGAGCGCCCGTACGGTCGCCACGAGCACGATGGCGCTCGGGTTCAACTCGCCCACCCGGCAAACGATGTTGAAGAACTTCTCCATTCCCATGTCGGAGCCAAATCCACACTCGGTAATCACGTAGTCGCCGAGTTTGAGCGCCACCTTGTCGGCGACGAGTGAGTTGTTGCCGTGCGCAATGTTGGCGAATGGACCGCAATGCATTAGACAGGCCTGGCCTTCAAGTGTCTGAATGAGGTTCGGCTTGAGTGTCTCCTTGAGGATCACGGCCATCGCGCCCGCCGCTTCGAGATCGTCAGCGGTGACTGGTGCCCCGTCGCGGTTGTAGGCGACGGTGATTGCGCCGAGCCGAGCGCGGAGATCGTGCAGATCGTTTGCGACCGCCACGATCGCCATGACTTCGGAAGCTGCGGTGATATCAAAGCCCGTCTCGCGTGGGTAGCCGTTTGCGCGTCCACCGAGTCCAATCACCGTCTGTCGAAGCGCTCGGTCGTTCATGTCGACACAGCGGCGCCATTCGATGGTCAGTGGGTCGATATCGAGGGAGTTGCCGTGGAGCAGGTGCGCGTCGATCGCGGCCGCGAGCAGGTTGTTGGCGGCTCCGATCGCATGGATGTCGCCTGTGAAGTGGAGGTTGAGATCTTCCATCGGGACGACCTGGGCGTAGCCGCCGCCTGCCGCGCCCCCCTTGATTCCAAAAACTGGTCCGAGCGAAGGCTCCCGCAGACACAGGGCTGGCTTCTTGCCGATCGTGCCGAGGCCCTGGGTCAGTGAGACGGCGGTGGTTGTCTTGCCCTCGCCAGCCTTGGTAGGTGTGATCGCCGTGACGCACACGAGCTTTCCATCGGGACGCCCTGAGAGGCGCTCGATCGTACTGAGGTTGATCTTCGCCTTGTAACGGCCATACAGGTCGTACTCATCAGGTTCGAGACCGTGTCGCTCTGCGACCTGTTCAATAGGCTCGAGCTCGTGTGCCTGTGCGATCTCGAGGTTCGACGGGACCTTGACGCTCATTCATTTTCCTCTCAATGGCTGACCGCGGCTGCGGCAAGCTCTGAAACGGGGCGGTCTGCGTAGAACCGCTCGAGCTTGAACGGTTCGATGATGTCTGGCGTCTTCCCGGTTGCGACGAGCTCTGCGAGCGTGACGCCGACAATCGGAGCGGCCTTGAAGCCGTACGTACCCCAGCCGCAGTCGACGAGGAAGCCGTCGACCTCGGTGACACCCATGATTGGGCTGTAGTCGGGGCTCATGTCACAGATGCCGGTCCACTGGCGCAGGATCTTGCATGACGACAGCTGCGGAAAAAGCTCGAGTACGTGTCTTGCCGAGCTCTCGAGAAACGGCAGTGTTCCGCGATTGGAATAGGTGGAGTAGGGCTCGACCTCGGCTCCGATCAGGAACTCGCCACGGTCGGTCTGCGAGAGATACACGTGCATCTGCGACGAGACGATCACGACGTCCAGGAACGGTTTCACAGGCTCAGTCACGAACGCCTGCAGGATGCTCGTCCAGATCGGCAGGTCGACCTGGACCATGTCCGCGATGGTTGTCGACCAGCCAGCGGTGCAGTTCACCACGGTGTCGCAGGCGATCGAGCCGCGGTTCGTCTGCACGCCGCTCACGCGGCCGTTGGTTACGTCGATCCCGGTTACCTCAGTGTTCTGGTGTATCTCGGCGCCCTGCCGATCAGCGGCTCGGGCGTACGCCCAGACGACCGCATCGTGGCGGATAATTCCGCCGGGCCCGTGGTAAAGCGCGCCCAGGATCGGCCAGGTGACGTCGCCCGACGCGTCTATTTCCGGGCAGATCTCCTTGACGTCGTCGGTGTAGATCAGTCGGCTATCGATCCCGAGAAGTTGGTTCACCTCTGCGCGCTCGGCCATGGTGATCATCGCTCGATCAGAGTGGGCGAGGGTGAGGTGCCCGATCTGGGAGAACATCAGATTGAAATCGAGTTCCTGGGAGAGCCGCTCGTAGAGCTCGACGCTGCGTCTATAGAAGCGCGCGCCTTCCGGGGTGCGGTAGTTGGAGCGAATAATCGTGGTGTTGCGTCCTGACGCGCCCGAGCCGATGTAGCTCTTCTCGAGCACGCAGACGTTGCTCATTCCATGATGCTTCCCGAGGTAGTAGGCCGTTGCGAGCCCATGCGAGCCGCCGCCGATCACGACAGCGTCGTAGCTGTCTTTGAGCTCGCCGGCCGCTCGCCACATGCGTTGTTTGCGAAAGATGTCTTTCACCAGATGCCTCCGGAAGGCAATGCGTCGACTCCGACCGGGCCGCCGTCAAACGGCACGGCAGTGTCGAGCAGGAGCTCGTAGAGGTAGTGCCCGTACTCCTGCGGATAGAGCAGGAGAAAGCCGCCGTCGATCGTCAGGACGTGACCGTGTATGTGGCTGATGATGCCGCTTGCTGGAAAGTTCTCGAGCTCGGTCACTCGGCGGAGCAACTCGCCGACGCGGGGGCCGAGCAGCGCGAGCGATCCGAAACCCGCAGACACGTCGACGACCCGACGCGCGGACTCCTCGAGCGACGCACGCACGCCTGCCGTCTCTGCGGCCAGGGTGATGCACAGGGCTCGCTGCGGCGTCATCTGATACCAGAGCACTTTGGCGGCGTTCGGTCTGGCGCCGGCGCCACGAACGTCGAGCTTGCCGAGGTGAGGGAGCTCGACGATGCCAGCCGTCTGGAGCATGGCCGCCTCGTCCGGGAAACCCACGGCGAGCTCCCAACCGTCGCGCGTTTCAAACCGAGCCCCGTGGTCGCGCTGCAGCCTCTGCATCGGAGAACGAGAGACGGGTGAGAACGTGCCGGCGGTTGTCTGGTCGGCGGAGAGGAACGGGAGTTGGCTCACGAGCGAAGCCTCTCGCCGTCTGGATCGTAGAACGGTTTGAGAGTGACCTCGGCCTTCACGAGCTCTCCGTTGATCCGAACATCGAAGTCGGCACCTTCTACGGCCTTGTCCGCAGGGACCCACGCGAGTCCGATCGTCGACCCGACTAACTCGCTGCGGCGAGCGCTCGTTATGCGTCCGACGGGCCTTCTGTCCTCGACGATCTGGCCGCCTTCCGCCGGCAGGTGCTCAGCGGCTACGCGAAAACCGACGAGTCGCGTCTCGAGGCCGCGGTCCTTGACATGCTCGGCAGACCAGCGTCCAACGAAGTCGCCCTTGTCGAGCTTGAGGATCCAGGGCATGGAGGCCTCGAGCAGGTTCGACTCGGAGTCGGTGTCCTGGCCCGCGAGGATGTGGGCCTTCTCGAGCCGGAGTACGCGTTGCGGCTCGAGGCCGAACGGTGCGATGTCGAAATCGGCGCCCGCCTCGATGAGTGCGTCGAGGAGATACTCGCCCTGAACACTGGGGAAGTGGATCTCGTAGCCGAGCTCTCCAACGAAGCCGATGCGCAGCAGCAGGGATGCAACGCCAGCCACGTGCCCCTGCTTGGCGTCGAGGTAGCGGAAGCTCTCGGCGTCGATCGGGATGTCTGTAACACGTGCCATCAACTCGCGAGCGTTTGGGCCCGCGCCGTTGATTGCGGCGAGAGTCCCGGTCACGTTGACGATGTCGATCTGGTAACCCCAGATCGCGTTCCACCATTCGAACCACTGGACAACGGCCTCGGCGCCCGTCGATGTCGTGGTCACATAGAAGACGTCGTCGTCCAGGCGGGCGATCGTGCCGTCGTCGGTGATGCGGCCGGCGTCCGAGGTCAGCACGCCGTAGCGGATGCGACCGCTTGCCATGTCGCCAAACCGATTCGGGTAGATGCGCTCGAGGAACGTCGCGGCGTCGTTCCCGGTCACGAGGATCTTCCCAAGCGTTGAGACGTCGATAATGCCCACCGAGTCGTGAACGGCCCGCACTTCGGCTGCCGGGTCTCCGTATGCGTAGGGCCGCCGCCACTCGCCCGTCCACATCATCGAGGCGCCGAGCTCCTTGTGCCTGTGGTGCATTGATGTGCGTCGCGCCGGCTCATGCGGGCGCCCTGCGAGCAGCTCGAGTGAGACAGGTGACCACGGCGGGCGTGCCGTTGTCGTGCCGATTCGACTCTCGTCGGTTGCGCTCGTTTCTGCGTACATGCGAACCGAGTTGAGGTGGCACAGTCGACCTTGGCATGGGCCCATGGTCACCGTCGTGTATCTCTTCGAGAGTTCGATCGAGTCGTAGCCCTCTGCGTGGGCGTAGCGAAGGTCTTTGGTCGTCTGGTCCTCGCAGATGCAGACGAATTCCTTTCCCTTGCTCTTCTCGCCACCGTAGGACGGACGGGGCACGCCAGGTTCGCCGATCTCGCCGGCGGCGCTGCCGACTGCTCGAATCCCATCGGGGATCTCGACGGGAATAAAAACTCCGAGGCGGTCGTCGTAGTCGACGCGCGCGCCGGCATGGCTGAGAAGCGCGTGAGCTGGTTGCGGGCTGCCCGATGCGACAACGAGATCACAGGCGTGACTCTCGCCGTCGATGGTGACGCCCTGGACGTGGCCCTTCTTGCCGCTCGCCTCAATCGTGTGTGGCGTCGAGGTGCGAAGGTCGACCGCGGCCGCAATACGCACGCCGGCTTCCTGGAGGGTCTTCGCTGCGCGCGCGCCAGAGTCGTCGGCCGCGATCACGACGGCTCGCTCACCTGGTTTGATCGACCAGAAATGTACGAGGCGATTGGCTGCGCCCGGGAGCATCACGCCGACAAGATCGTTGCCCGGGAATACCAGCGGCTGCTCGACGGTGCCGGTCGCGACGGCAATCTCGCCTGCCCTCATCCGGATGAGCACGTTGCCGTGTTCGATCGGCACGAGGTTGCCCTCGTAAACGCCCAGCGCGCGCGCGGGACACAACAGCTCGACACGCACATCGCGGGCCTTCTGAGCAAGGGCGCGGGCCGGCTCCAGACCGGTCTCCGTCAGAAGCAACGTGCCGCCAGGCTCCGGTCCATCGTCGACGAGCGCTACGCGACTGCCGCGCTCCGCGGCCTCGATCGCTTCGCGAAGACCATCAGTGCCGCCGCCGACAACAAGTAGGTCGACGCTTCGGTGCTCGGTCTCGAACCGTCCGTGACGCTCTGCGTGAGGATCGAGCTTGCCAAGGCCGGCTGCGTTGCGAAGGAACTTTTCGTAGACAGGCCACAAGCGCCGAGGGCGAATGAATGTCTTGT
>JAUXJK010000140.1 GCA_030624785.1 Actinomycetes bacterium | reverse complement strand
CGCAGCTGACCCTCGCACTCAAGTATCTCGACGGGGCCGAGAGGATCGCACTACTGACCGACGCACGCTTCTCCGGCGTGTCGACGGGCCCCTGCATTGGCCATATCGGGCCCGAGGCGTTGGCGGGTGGCCCGATCGGCAAGATCGCTGACGGAGATCAGATTCGAATCATGGTCGATCGCACGGAATTGACTGGACGAATCGACCTTGTACACGTTGACAGCGAGGCTGAGCAGGTGCCGGATGACGAGACGCTCGAAGCGCGGGCATCGAGACCCGACCTTGTTCCCGACCCACGCCTACCGGAGGCGACCAGGCTCTGGGCGGCAATGCAAAATGCGGGCGGCGGCATCTGGGGAGGCTGCGTCTACGACGTAGACGCGATCGTCGACGCGCTAGCGGCCCATAAGGTCGGTGACGTCGAAGCGTCTGTCGCCCATGGTGCCGACTGAACCAGCGCCAGCGCCAAGGTCGCGTCTGGGGCCTCGGCGAGGCGGGTCACCTAGTGCTCAGCGTGTCGGTCGCGGTGCTTGACGGCAGCGACATTGACCTGCTCCTCGGTTGGGCCGTTCGTCTGCTCAAGGGCGCGAAATGCTTCGAGTACGGCACGCGGTGAGTTGCGGTGACGTTTCGCGGCCATGGTCAACGGCTCGTGGTAGGCGCCGCCGCAGTGGGCGCACGGCCAGCTGAGTCGAGACATCAAAGCTGCTGCCTCGCCGTTCGGGTACCGCCTGAGGATCTCGACGATGGTTGTCGAGCCTCGAACCTCCTCGTTGCGTTCCTCGCACATTCTCACATCGTAAAGAGCCGCAAATCGGAAAGACAGGCGCGGTGTGACTAGAGTCTGACCTGTTCCAAAATGTCGCGTTCGTGAGCGTGCATTCGAATCGCGTTACGCGGCAGCTGGTAGCGGGCGAATGGCAGCACGATCACCTTGGCGTCGGCACCGTGACGCTCGAGCGCTTGACCGTAGGCGTCATCGAGCGAGGTTGTCGCGTCCATGCCGATATCCGCGGCCATCTCGAGGTTCTCTTCGAGCGTCACCATCGTGAGATGCTTGCGGCTCATGACTTCATAGATCGGAACCCAGATGCAGCCCGCCCACATCTGGATGTTGCGGCCGTGGATATCGCGCAACACCCGCTCATAGTTCTCGCGGCTGGGCGGCATGTACGGCTTCATCATGTCCATTAGGGCAAGCCCTGGGAAGTCTCCGATTGCAGTGGACACGCCGGGCGATGGCGAGCAGTAGATGATCGTGCCCCCCTCACGGACGACGAGATCCGAGGACATGCAACCCCAGCCCGTGTGGAAGAACAGGTGGTCGGTTGGTGCGAACACACCGCAGATCGCGATGTCAGCTGGTCCCTTCTCGGCGACCGGGTTCTCGAACGCGTAGATCGAGTTGAACTTCTCGATCGCGGCTCGATGCGCGTCCGGATGGGCGCCGAAGATGCAGTCGATCACGCGCCCGTGCGTGTCAAGGATCACGTTCATCGTGCAGCTGAGTTCGCACATCGTCGCAATCTCGTCGATGTCGGCGCGCATCGGACCGGCGAATGCTCCGTAGTGCGTCTGTGGCGAGGGCACGAACGCACAGTGGTTCGACTCGATGGTCTCGTCGGAGACGACGCCCGGCATGATCAGTTTGCCGCCGCCGCCGGCACCCCAGTGATTCGCCTGGGCTTGCCCAATAGTGATCGTCACGTCGCACTTAGCGACCTCTTTATGGAGCCAGACCGGCGTGCCGCGCGACGAGACGCCGATGTACGTGTACGCGTCTTCGTTTCGTGGCTCGTTCTGCAGGAACTCGATGCCTGCTCGCTCCATCCGCGCCAGGTTGTTCTTACCGAGTTTCTGATCGATGTCCGACTCCGACATCGGGAACACCTTGCCGTTTGCACAGATGACCCGTGCATCCTTGACGCCGGCGGCCTCGACCGCATCGAAGACCGCCGGGAGAAGTTTGGCCGCCGGGGTTGGCCGGAACTGGTTGTCGATCACGATCGCGACGCTAACCGCGCCTTCGAGGATCTCGGAGAACGCGGGCCCGGACTCGGGGTGCTCAAGTGCGCTAGCCGCGGCCGCCGTAACGTCACCTACTGGCGGCGGCTCGTCCGGGTAGATCGCGGCGAGCATGTTCGCTTCTGGAATCTCGAGCTCGAGCGTGTCGCGGTACACCTTGCTCTCGTCGTCGGTTGCCCCAATCGTCAATGGATCCATCGACTCGTACGGAATCACCGCGCGATAGGTCTCGGTCACTGTGCCCTCCTCGGCATGGAGTGGAGCGAGGCTACCAGTATCCTTTTCGTGGAGCTGGACAAGGAGCCTCGAGTGAGAGCAACCGCGCTTAACCACGTAAGCATTCCGGCGACCGACGTCGAGGAGTCAGCGGCGTTCTATATGGACGTGTTCGGCCTCGATGCGCTTCCGGCACCGAACTTCGGTCTTCCTGTCAGGTGGTTGCAGCTTGGAAGTCATCAACTGCACCTGTTCCATGTGGACGAACAGCCGGCCAGGAACTACCAGCATCTCGCCATCGAAGTCGACGATTTCGAAGAGGCGTATCGTCGGCTAAACAAGCTCGGCGCGTTCGCAGAGGGGCGTTTCGGAAAGCTCTATGAGCTGCCGGGCGGGGCAGTGCAGATGTATTTTCGCGACCCGTCAGACAATCTCGTCGAGATCGACCACCCGTCCGTCGACCAGCTCGACCGTGCCGTGTTCGGCACCGACCTCGAGAAGCTAGACGACCACTTCCCACAGACAGTCGAGCAACAGCGTGCCCGGCTGATCTTCCAGTCTGAGCGATAGGGCTGTGTCGAGGCCGGTGTCGCTAGTTGTAGCGGCCGAGTTCGCGCGCCGTTTCGCACATGAGTTCGATGTGGCCTGGTTTGGCATGGAAGATCTGGCCGGTCGAGCGAAGCACATAGCCGCCGCCATCCATTGCGGCGTCGAGGCAGCGTTTGACCTCCTCTTTGACGGCGGCTTCGTCGCCCTCCTGAAGGAGGTGCTCATTGAAGCCTCCGAAAAGGCAGACTCGGTCGCCGATCCGCTGCTTGGCGTCGACGAGGTCTACATCTCCGCTTGAGCGGCTTGAAGTTAGCGTTTCGACGGCGTCAGGTCCTGTATCGGCGATGTCCTCGAGGATCAACTTGGCGCGGCCGCAGTTGTGGAAGCTCACCATGTACCCGGCGTCGTGAGCGGCTTTGACGCACTCCGCCTCGTAGGGCTTCATGAACTCGCGGAAGTGATCGGGCGAGACGCCGACGCCCACCCAGGTCTCGTTCATCGAGATCGAGTGGATGCCAGTCTCACCGAGTCTTCGGTAGAACCCCACGAGCCAGTCGGTGCAGATCCGCATGAGGTCATGGACGAACTGGGGGCGGTCGTAGATATCGGTTGAGAGGTCGACGAGTCCGCGAACTTCGGCAGCCATATCCCACGGGCCGATCACATGGTGGAGCCACCACGCCTCGTCGCCGACCTTCTCGACCATTCCCGCGAGGACGGTCATGTCGTAAAGATCCGCAGAAGGGAAGTGTCGCAGTGCCGGGAGCTTCTTCTCGGGTTCGTCTCCCTTGAGAAGGAAGTCGTGGCAGGACGTGCCGAAGCCGTCTTCGGTGCGGTAGGAGTAGTCGAGGTCTCCGTCTGGAGTCCTGATCAGGTGCTGATGCTCGCGCCAGCCCTCACCACGCGCGGTGACCTCGAATGTCTCCGCCCACGTGTCAGTCTCGTAGGGACGGGGAAACAGCATGCGTGGCCAGATCTCGTGCTCGCCGATGTGCTGGCTGTACGTGGTAATCATCGGGTCGAGACCGAGGTCTTGCTGCATCTTCACGATCGACCCCATGGGGTCGTCGATCCACGCCTCGAATAGATCGAGGAAGCTCTGATCGGGCTCGCGGAGCTCCTTGATCAACGGGAGCCCCAACCAGCAATGAATGGGCACCCGGTCAGGGGTGCCTCGCTCGAAGGCGATTCTTGTGCGCTCTGCTGTCTTCACCGTTGCGTCCCTTCTCTGCGCTCGCCGGTCACTTGCTCGGCGTCTCCTAAGCCTACCCTGGCCTGATCCGCCGACCGTCCGTGCATCGATATTCGGGCCAGGTTCCGTTCGGGAATCAATCTGTCGCTAGGTGCCATTATGTGGCACAATGTGCCAGTAGAAGTGTATGATGTTCTCTAGTCTACTTGACTTCTTGGCCGAAAGAGTGCCATAATGTGGAACCAATGACAGCAACGGAGACCGGGACGCAAGCGATAGATCGGGCATCGAAAGTCCTGGTCCATCTCATCGAGAACGACGAGGTCATGACGCTGTCTGGCGTGATGGAGGAGTCGCAGCTATCGAAGTCGACTGCGGCGCGGGTGCTTCGCGCTCTTGAGCGGAATGGACTTGCACAACGACAACCAGGTGGCGGTTTCCGGCCCGGCCCAGTGCTTGTCGGCTACGCACACCGCGACGCAAGCGTGGGCGACCTCGCTGGTCTGGCGCGGCCGTTCCTAGAGCAGCTTGCGGCCGCGACCGGCGAGACCGTCAATGTTGCGATTCCGACGCCCGCGGGTGTCATGCGGCTCGCCCAGGTTGACAGCACGCATCCGCTTGGAGCAGGCAACTGGATCGGCAGTCGCATCCCGATTCACGCGTCGTCGCTCGGAAAGATTTTTATGGCGTTCGGGGTGGCACAACCGCCTTTCGGGCGTCTCAGCCGACTCGGCCCAAACGCCATCACCTCAATTGACGAGCTCCTAGCGGAACTCGAACCCGTCCGTGAGTCCGGGTACGCCACGACCTGGGAGGAGCTCGAGGCCGGCCTGTGCTCAACCGCGGCGCCCGTGCGAGGCAGCAAGGGGACAGTCATCGCCGCGATTTCCGTATCTGCTCCTACCGTGCGCACCTCGCGTCAGCGGCTAGCGGAGCTCTCGATGCAGGTCGTCTCGGCAGCGGAGGCCCTGTCCAATCACATTCAGCAATCCAAGCAACTAGAGGAGTGACCAGAGATGGACTCTGACGAGATCCTGCAACAGCTTTACGACCTCACCCTGGTCGGCAACAAGCCGGAAGTCATCGAGCTCACCGAGAAGGGCCTCGAGCTCGGTATTGAGCCGACCACGATGCTGTTCGACGCATTGATTCCCGCTCTTGAGGAGGTCGGCGCGCGCTTTGAACGCGGCGATTTCTTCGTGCCGGAGATGCTGATTGCGGGTCGCGCCATGTCCGGTGCGCTCGAGATCGTCCGTCCTTTGCTCGCCGAGACCGCGACCGACACGATCGGGACGTTCTTGATGGGACCGGTCAAGGGTGATGTTCACGACATCGGCAAGAACCTTGTCGACATCATGCTCGAGGGCGCGGGCTTCAACGTGATCGATATCGGCGTCCAGGTCGCTCCGGAGACGTTCGTCGAGGCGATTCAGGAACACAAGCCGGACGTAGTTGGCTTCTCCGCGTTTCTGACCACGACCATGCCGATGTTCAAGGTGAACATCGAGGCCATCGAGAAGGCCGGCCTGCGCGACGACGTCATCGTGATGGTGGGTGGGGCACCGGTGACGCAGGAGTACGCGGACGTTGTCGGTGCTGACGGCTACGCGCCCGATGCCGCTGAGGCAACCAGACGCGCGAAAGCGTTCGTCGAGCAGCGCCGAGCACTCACCAAAGCGTAATTGGACTGTCGGTGAAGCTCGTCGCGATACTCGAACACGGCGTGAAGAAGCCGATGTTCGGCTGCCAGATGTGCGGGCAATGTGTGCTGCACGAGACCGGGATGACGTGCCCCATGAACTGCCCGAAAACACTGCGCAATGGACCGTGCGGTGGCGTTCGGGAAGACGGATCGTGCGAGGTGAAGCCCGACATGCGATGCGTATGGCTTAAGGCCGAGAACCGAGCTCGGAACTGGCCGCTGCTACCGGGCTCCTGGCGAGCGCACTTCGGCGATCTGCGGCCTCCGATCGACAATCG
>JAUXJK010000052.1 GCA_030624785.1 Actinomycetes bacterium | reverse complement strand
GGCATCCGGAAAGGCGAAGCACGGCAACTCCAGCGCAGACACATCGCCCCAGACACGCTCCGACTTACCGTCAAGCGCGGCAAAGGGGGCAAGGCTCGCGTTATGCCCCTCTCCCCCAGAGTCGCCGCGGCCGTGAGCGAGCTCGACATCTTCGATGACGTCCAACCACCCGAACACCTCTGGTACCGCACGAAAGTCATGCCACAAGGGTCGCGCCACATCCACCGTGACCGCCCGATCGTCGACTCAGGCTTCGTCGCGTGGTGGAACCGCATCGTCGACAACGCGGGCGTCGCCTACCGCAGCCCCCACGTCATGCGCCACACATTCGCGACCAGATGGCTCCGCGACGGTGGCCCGCTACCCGAACTCTCGCGCAGGCTCGGCCACGCCAGCATCAAGACAACCGTCGACACGTACGCCCACCTCGCGGTCGAAGACATCGAGTCGGCGTTCGCGAAGCTCCTCGAGACCCGCGGAGAGGCCTAGCAATGCGGTCCCGCGAAATCAATCCGCTCGGCACCCCTTCGTTTGCAGGGGAAAAGGCGCCGACCAGATTCGAACTGGTGTAGAGGGCTTTGCAGGCCCCTGCCTAACCTCTCGGCCACGGCGCCACGAGGGTCAGATGGTAGCGCTGCGCCGAGCAGGGTACGATCGCGTTGTGCAATCGGCATTGATCTTCGGCGCCCGAAATCTTGGCCGCGCCGTCGCCCACCACCTCGCGTCGACAGGAATGAATGTTGCCGTCGCGGCTCGCAGCGAGGACTCGCTTGCGCGCGTCAAGGCCGAGCTACCCGCAACCGTCACGATCCAGACCGATGCGCGCGAGCACGACAAGGTCGAGAGTACGTTCGAGCGCGCCCAGGAAGCGTTTGGCCAGATCGACGTCGTCGTTGTCGCCATTAGTCCATCGACCAGCGGAGGCGCTCGTGGCTCCGGTGAAATATCCGAGTGCTCGCCGTCTGCTCTCGATCCATACGCAAGAGACCTGTTGCCGGCTCTGTTCACCGTCCTCAGCGTCGGCGGACGATTTCTCCGCGCCCAGGGGAGCGGGACATACATCCAGTTGACAGGTGGGTCATCGCGCCGAGGGATGGCGCGAGGCGGACCGTGGGCGGCTGGAGCATTCGCGACGCGAGGCATGATCCAAGCTGCCGCGAGCGAGTTACGCGAACAAGCCGTACACGTCGCGCTCTTGATCGTCGACGCGACCATCGAAAGTGACAAGACGCGCGAGCGACTCGTAGACAAGGATCCGATCCAGTCGACCAGCGAGCAGGACGTAGCTGAGGCGGTCGCCTACCTCGCCGGTCAGAGCGAACGGGCCTGGACGCACGAACTCCAGCTGACGCCGCGCGGCGATCGCTGGGTGCCGTAGGCGCGATCCCTCCGAGACCGAAAGTGGCCGTCGATCTTTCGGGAAGGAACCCCCTGGCGGGCGGAGAAAACAATGGATGCCGGCCGGTGATCAACATTAGTCCCGGGGTTGACGGCATAGCCGGCCGGCACAACTATCTCCCTCCTCCAAGGACGCCCCAGCGGGACGGGGCACGCCCAGCGAGATTGCCACGGAAGCGCACACTCCCGTGGCAATTGGGCTTTCTGCGTTTCGCAGAGCTAGGCTTGCCCAAGTGATCCCCGGGTTCGAGTATCAGACGGTTGAGACGAGCGGCGCGAAGATTCATGCGGCGGTTGCGGGCGACGGACCTCCGGTGCTCCTCATTCACGGTTACCCGCAGACGCACATGATGTGGCACGCAGTCGCGCCAGCGCTGACGGCGACGCACACGGTGGTTTGCCCAGATCTGCGTGGATACGGACAGAGCTCGAAGCCACCAGGCGACCCTGAGCATGTCCTCTATTCCAAACGGGCGCTCGCGCTCGACATGGTCGAGGTGATGAGCGATCTCGGATTCGCACAGTTCGGACTTGTCGGTCACGATCGAGGTGGCCGGGTCGCCCACCGCCTGGCGCTTGACCACCCTCGCGCCACCACGCGTGTCGCGTTCCTCGACATCGTGCCGACACTTGATGTGTTCGAGAACGTTGACATGAGCGTCGCGATGGGCACGTACCACTGGTTCTTTCTATCCCAGCCCTACGACCTGCCGGAGCGCATGATCGGCGCCGATCCCAGCTTCTTCCTGCGTTGGCACCTTCGAGCGTGGAGCGGCGGGACGGACGCGTTCTTCTCACCCGACGCTCTTGGCGAGTATGAGCGCGCGTTCAGTGACCCAGCCACGATCCACGCGACCTGTGAGGACTACCGAGCTGGCGCAACGATCGACCTCGAACATGATGCCGCCGACCGTGACAGCAAGATTGAGTGTCCGGTTCTCGTGCTCTGGGGCGCGCGTTCAAAGGCGGGTGACCTTCGTGAGGTCTGGCGCAGCCGGGCGAAGAACGTCCGAGGTGAAGGCCTGGACGCTGGGCATTTCCTCGCCGAAGAGCTGCCGGCACACGTGGGCGATCGGCTCGCGTCCTTTCTGGTCGAAGACGTCTAATCGACTCCCTCGTTCGGGGGAGTAAGCAGGCGCCCGAAAAGTCTATGTTCCGCATGCGAGCAGGCGTTTACTCGTTTGCTCTGTACGCCGACCCAGCCCATGCATCCTCATTGTCCCCCACTCCCGCGGTGCCTCAACGTCCGCGACGAGAGTGGCCTCACGCTGATCGAGCTGATGGTTGTATTCATCGTGCTCGCGATTCTGGCGGCCGTGGCTGTCCCGGGCTATCTAGGTACGCGTGATCGCGCAAACGTCGCTGCGGCGAAGTCAGCCGTGCGAAGCTCCATCCCAGCCATCGAGGCCTACCGAACGGAAAACGACACGTACGTGGGCGTGACTCCGGCCGTGCTCACTGCAGCCTACGGAGCGAGCTACAGCGCCGTTCTGATTCCAACCGCTACCGCGGCGTCGTACTGCGTTGAGTCAACTGTGGGCCCGCTCACTTACTCCATCACGGGCCCCGACGGCGACGCTATCGACAGCGCCTGCTGAGTCCTCAGGCCGGCGTAGGCGGAGCGCCTACAACCTCCTCAAGAACCGAGCGAGGACACCGCACAACCGTTACGGGCGTCACTGCGCGCAGGGACACGGAGGCCTCCGGGACAACGCCGCCCGGCTCGACCGCTTCACGTTGGCCGCTGCCATCGCTGGCGTGCGCGAGGCCGTTGATCACAGCGACGAGCTGGCCGCGCACATCGCAGGACTCGCCTGGCGCCATCACACGTCTCTCCATTCGCTCAGCAAGTTCGGCGAGGGTTTCACCTGGCAGGCCGGCCAATAGCTCGAGCCTGGCGAGCTCGTGGATGCTGGCGGATTGATGCTTCACGTCGCCTGGCCCTCGGCGGGTGGCGGCTGCGACAGAGCGCCCGGTATGGGAAACGGCTGAGGCGACGGAGCCTGTTCGGGACGTGTGGCGGGCTCGGCCGCTGCGTCCTCGACGTCGGGATCGGGCGGCGGAGGAGCGAAGACACTGTCGGGAGATTCGCCCGCGAGAATCCGTTCGAACGCGTCACGATCGATCGTCTCCTGCTCGATGAGAAGACCGCTCAGCAGGTGCACGTCGTCAATCTGCTCACGTAACACCGTGAGCGCCCGTTCGCTGGCCTCTTCGACGATCCGACGGATCTCATCGTCGATCTCCTTTGCGATCTCCTCGGAGTAGTCAGGCTCGGCGCCCATCTCTCTTCCGAGAAACGGCATGTCACCGCGCCGTCCCAGCGTGCGTGGGCCAAGCTTCTCACTCATTCCGTACTTCATGATCATCTGTTTCGCCGTGGCAGTGACCTTCTCGAGATCGTTGGCAGCGCCTGTCGTCAGCTCATGGAAGACCAACTCTTCAGCGACTCGACCGCCCAGGGTCATTGCCAGGTTGTCCATGAGCGCACTCCGTGTCTCAAGGAAGCGATCCTCTTTCGGCAAGCTGATCGTGTAGCCCAACGTCTGGCCGCGACTGATGATCGAAATCTTGTGAACGGGGTCGGTGTGCTCGAGAAAGTGGCCCACGAGAGCGTGTCCCATCTCGTGATAGGCCGTGACCTTGCGTTCGTGTTCGCTGAGCAGGCGTGTTCGTTTCTCGGGACCGGCGATGACGCGCATCACGCCTTCCTCGAGCTCGCTCATCCCGATGCTCTTCACCTCTCGCCGCGCAGCAAGAAGCGCTGACTCGTTGAGCAGATTCGCCAGATCCGCTCCGGTGAAGCCAGGCGTTCCGGCGGCGAGCACATCGAGATCCACTTCGTCGGAGAGCGGTTTTCCGCGCGCGTGCACGGCAAGAATCGCGGCCCGACCCGCGCGATCTGGTCGATCGACGACTACCTGTCTGTCAAAGCGTCCAGGACGGAGCAGCGCTGGATCGAGGATGTCTGGTCGGTTCGTAGCTGCGACGAGGATGACGTTGTCCTTGAGTTCAAACCCATCCATCTCGACGAGCAACTGGTTGAGCGTTTGCTCGCGTTCATCGTGTCCCCCGCCCATGCCGGCGCCGCGATGGCGACCGACCGCATCGATCTCGTCCATGAAGATGATGCATGGCGACGCTTCCTTGGCCTGCTTGAACAAATCTCGAACGCGCGACGCGCCGACACCGACGAACATCTCGACGAAATCGCTGCCGGCGATCGAAAAGAACGGAACGCCTGCCTCACCCGCGATGGCTCGAGCGAGCAACGTCTTCCCGGTTCCGGGAGGCCCGTAGAGCAAGACGCCCTTGGGTATGCGAGCGCCGAGCGCCTGAAACTTGCGCGGGTTCTCCAGGAACTCCTTGATCTCACCCAGCTCTTCGACCGCCTCGGTTGCGCCAGCGACGTCAGCGAACGTGACCTTCGGTGAGTCGGCCGTCATACGACGCGCCTTCGACTTTCCGAAGCTCATTACCTTCGAACCTCCGCCCTGCATGCGCGAGATCAGGAAGAACCAGAGCCCGAGAAACAGGATGAACGGGAGGATATACAGAAGCGGCGTCCACGAACTTGAACCGCTGCTCTCGGAGTCGAAAGCGATGCCTTGCCCCTCGAGCATCTGTTGAAACTCGAGCTGGGCCTCCTCGGTCGCATAGTGAACCTCGACCATCGTGTCATCGGCGAATGTCACCGCTAGACCACGACTCTTCGGCTTGAAGACAACCTGTTCAACGTTCGAAGGTTGCGCGGCAATGGCTTCGACGACCTCGCTGTACGTCAACGTCTCAGTGTTCTCGGAACGCCCAGAAAACGCCTGAAAACCGAGGAATACCACGGCCACGACGAGGATCAACGGAATAATCGGTGTCCGCAGGAAGCGGCTCATACACATTCAACGATAGCTCTCAACACACGCAGTCTGGCAGTCTCGGAGCTCGCTGGGGCTGTTACGGGGCTCGCATCGCCTCTGGGTTGAGGGCGTTCCTAGGACATCGCTCGTCGATGATCACTGCCTTGAGGGCGTCAAGACACAGCTCTCCCATCGCCTCGCGAGTCTCGGCCGTACCACTGCCCATGTGCGGCGTGAGCACCACGCTATCGAGTTCGAGTAGCCCCGAATGCACCTCCGGTTCGCGCTCGAAAACATCGAGCGCTGCACCCGCAATCACTCGATCGCGTACCGCGACTACGAGTGCCGCCTCGTCGATCACCGGCCCACGCGCCGTGTTGACGATGACCGCGTCTGGCTTCATCCGGGCGAGCTCGTCTGCGCCGATCAGGTGTCGCGTCTCGTCGTTCAGCGGGCAATGGAGCGAGACGACGTCAGCTGTCGCGAGAAGTTCTTCGAGCGTGACGGAGCGATACGGCGCGTCGGCAACTGCTCCGGAGCGGTTTGCGTAGATCACGTCCATTCCGAACGCGATAGCTAGCCGGGCGACCTCTTTGCCGATCCTTCCGAGCCCTACGATCCCGAGCGTGCCTCCGGCCAGGCCGCGCCCGATCATCCATGTCGGCGACCAGATCCACGGCGTCGCCGAGCGCAGTATGCGATCACCTTCCGGCACGCGCCTGACCAGAGCGAGCATCAGGCTCAGGGTCAGCTCGGCGGTCGCCTGGCTCAGAACGTTTGGCGTATTCGCAATGACCACACGGTGGCGGCTAGCAGCAGCGACGTCGATGTTGTCGAAGCCGACCGCGTAGTTGGCTAGAACGCGAAGATCCTTGTCGCCCGCACGCAGAAATGCGTCATCGATGCGGTCGGAGACCATCGAAAGCACACCCGCAGCACCCGCAACTCGATCGAGAAGCTCGTCACGACGGAGCGGCTCCTCCGAATCGTGAACGTCCAGATCGAAATACGCGTCGAGCTTCGCCACAACAGAGCTCGCGATCCGCCGCGTGACAAGCACGCGATCGCCGGCGCTAGGGCTCATGCCTGATCAAGGAAGGCCGCGATCCGCTCGAGTGCCACGTTGAGGTTCTCTGCGGAGTTTGCGTAGGAGACCCGGAGATTGTCAGCGCCGACGCTTCCGAACGCCGAGCCGGCAAGCAACGCCACACCCGCCTCTTCGAGCAGACGCGTTGCGAGCTCATCTGCGTGAATACCGGTTCCTGCGACGTTGGGAAATGCGTAGAACGCCCCGCGCGGCGTACGACAACTCACGCCGGGAAGCGCATTGAGGCCCTCAACGACGAGATCCCGCCGAGCGAGGAACTCCGCAACCATCATCTCTGCATCAGTTTGAGGCCCGGTGAGCGCCGCGACTCCGGCTCGCTGGACGAACGGAGGCACGCACGACGTCGTATTGACGAAGAAGCGCTCCAACGGGTCGAGAAGGCTGTCTGGTACGGCAGCGAACCCGCAGCGCCAACCAGTCATCGAGTAGGTCTTTGACAGGCCATCAAGCAGGATGGTGCGCTCGAGCATGCCCTCCTCGCTCGCGATGCTTGCGAACGATCCCTCGTAGACCATGCGCGAGTACACCTCGTCCGAGAGCACCCACGCTGAGCTGTCGCGCAAGAGCTCCGCCGCCTTGGCGAGATCGTCACTGCCAAGCACGCCGCCGGTCGGATTGTGCGGCGAGTTCAGTATCACGAGCTTCGTGCGAGGGCTCAACCTTTCTGCAAGATCTGCCGGATCGAAGGAGAAGTCACGCTCCTCGTGCAGTGGAAGCGGCACCGGGGTCGCTCCGACAAAGCGAATCGCCGACTCATAGATCGGAAACCCTGGGTCCGGGTACACCACCTCGTCACCGGGCTCGCATGTCGCAAGCACGACGAAGAACAGAAATGGCTTGGCGCCGTTCGCGACGAGGATCGAGCGGGCGTCGACCTCTATGCCACGCGTCTCGGCGAGATACGCGGCCGCGGCAGCGCGGAAGTCGGGTATTCCGGCACTCGCGCAGTAGCTCGTCTCCCCCGCTTCGATGGCCGCGAACGCAGCCTCGGAGATATGCCTGGGAGTAGGAAAGTCAGGCGCGCCGATCTCAAGGTGGATGACGTGCTTCCCCTCCGCCTCGAGTTCCTTGGCCCGCGCGAGAACAGCGAATGCGCTCTCCGTTCCGAGCCGCGCGACGCTGCTAGCGGTGGCGAGTGAACCAGTCAACGCAGCGCGACCTAGCTGCCTGAGCTGCCGGCGACGTTCTCGACACCAAAGTGCTCGATGCTCTCGAGGTAGCTCAATACTCGCTCGAGCGGCTCAACGTCACCGAACTTCGCGTCAATGTCGAAAAGGTTCCACTCGACGACTCCAGGAACGCGGTCTCCCACAGCCTCGCGCACCACGATCGGCCGGAAACCCTCGGCGATGGCGTCTTCCACCGTGTGTCGCACGCATCCGGCCATCGTGACGCCCGTCACGATGACCGTGTCGACCTTGTGGGCATTGAGGAACGATGCGAGGTGCGTTCCGTGGAAACCGCTCGCCCGTTTCTTGATGATGACCTGCTCTCCCTCGAGGGGCGCTACGCGGTCGTCAATCGCCACGGCCTCTGTCCCAACCTTCAGCACTTCGACGGGAATCTTCAGGTGCCACAGGCCGGTATCCGAGTTCGGGCCGGTTGGCTGCTCGTAAGCCGTACTTGTGTAGACGACTGGAATGCCCTTGGCGCGAGAGGCGGCGAGCAGGTCCTGCGTCGCGGGAATGATCGTGTCCATTCCGTCGCAGGTGAACGGGTTTCCAGGTCGTGTCCAGGCGTTCGCGAGGTCGATGTTGATCAATGCGGGCCGCGAGCCGAAACCAACGCGTCGCTGGAATCCTCTTTGCTGATAGATACCCGTGTCTGCGTCGAATATCTCCTGAAGCTTCTCGGTGATGTCCTGATTCATCGTCGTCCTTCCTCGAGAGCAACCGCGTTGACCCATGTCTCTCAGCCACGTACAAGCCTAGAGGCTGTCCCTAAACGACGACAGCCCGTAGCGGCGCGCGCACTTCGAAGCGCTGGTAGCGTGCCGCCCCACCGGAAGCCGGCGCGACGCCGGAATTCAACGAAAGGTCTCACGATGTCCGACGTCGTATCGTGGTTGCTCAAGACGCAGGTAAAGCCTGGCCAACTCGACGCGTTCAGAACGCTGATGGAAGAGATGGTCGAGTCGACTCGTTCGGAGCCTGGAACACTCGCCTATGAATGGTTCATCAACGACGCGAACGACTCAGTGCACATCTACGAGCGGTATGAGAACTCGGCCGCCGTGCTCGTCCACGGAGCAACGTTCGGGGAGAAGTACGCCGATCGTTTCATGGGCTGTGTCGAACCCACAGGCTTCGATATATACGGGGCTCCGAGTGCCGATGTTCAGACGGCCTTCAGTGACTTCTCCCCCGCCTACCTCGGCGTCTTCGGGGGCTTCGCTCGTTAGCAACGGGCAAGACGCTGTCGCCGGCTCAGCATCGAGCCGGCCGGCGACACTAGCTACTCGCGGCAACTCCGAGAATGACTACGAGATCTCGCCGCACGCGACGTAGATCGCCGCCTCCTCGGCTGACTTGTGCCCGTTGATCGAGAATTCGCCGCCAAGATGCGGCCGCCACAACACGTCGGCGCTCCGATCTCGGCCAGTCGGAGTCGGACGTGTCCGCAGCTCGTTCGTCGACGTCGTCGGGTTCCACCGAGATCACGAGCGACGAAGACAGTCGTGCGGCACGCGACCGCGAGGCACAACCCGACGATTCGCCGGTTCAAGCCCTTCCCCATGGCGTTCCGTCGGGCGCACCAGCGATCATGACTAGCGTGAATCCGAACGGCCATCCGGAGACGTGGAGTTCTTCCTGACGCCCGAAGCAGCGAAGGCAGAGCTTCAACAAGTGCTCCGCGACGAACCGAGTTGGGAGGGCGACGCTACGGTCGTGCGAGTCGAGTTCGGCGCGTAGGTCGAGGTGGTCAGCGCCCTAGGTCAGCTAGCAGCGCAGTGCCGCTTGGCGAG
>JAUXJK010000001.1 GCA_030624785.1 Actinomycetes bacterium | reverse complement strand
CGACGAGGATGCGCGTGGAAAGGCGCGAGTCAGCCCGCTGCGCGTTTTCGATACGAAGAACGAGAAGCTTCGGACCCGGCTTGCGCAGGCCCCGCTGATCGGTGACCATCTCTGCACGGGCTGTCGCGAGCACTTCGACGAAGTTCGCCGATTTCTCGACGCGCTTGGGGTCACGTACTCCGATGCGCCACGACTGGTGCGAGGACTCGATTACTACACGCGCACTGTGTTCGAGTTTGTCGACGAGGAGCTCGACGCCGCGCAAAGCACGATCTGTGCCGGCGGCCGCTATGACGGGCTCATCGAGGAGCTTGGCGGAAAGGCGACTTCGGCTGTCGGATTCGCGGCCGGCGTAGAGCGGATCGTACTGGCGCTGGAACAACGCGAGATTCGTGCCGGAGAGCCTGGCTCGATCGACGTTTTCTTTGTGTTCGCTGATGCAACCGATCGGTCAGACATTCTCACGCTCATGAACGTGCTGCGACGGACGTGGGTCTGCGAGACCGACTACGCTCATCGCTCTCTGAAAGGACAGATGACCCAGGCGTCTCGGCTAGGTGCGCGGCTCATCGTGGTATGCGAGGCGAGCCAAATCGTGGTGCGTGAGCGCGGGCAAGAAGACGTAGTGGTCAACGATAAAGGCGAGCTGGCTGCGTTGCTCGAAGAGAGGTTGCAATGACCTGGCGGGACATGATGTGCGGCGATCCGCGACCTTCAAACGTTGGTGAGCGGCTGACGCTTTCTGGCTGGGTCGATACCCGCCGTGACCACGGTGGTCTCGTGTTTGTCGATCTGCGTGACGGTGCTGGTATCTGCCAGATCGTGGTCAACCCTGAACGCAGCGCCGAGGCGGCGACGCTCGCGCATCAGCTCCGGAACGAGTTTGTCGTTCGGGTCAGTGGAGAGCTCGTTCCGCGCGATCCGGAGGCAGTCAATCCTGATATTCCGACCGGAGAAGTTGAGCTTCAGGCCGACACACTCGAGATCGTCTCGCGCTCGACACCGCTGCCATTTCAGCTCGACGAGGAGGGAGTAGACGAGACACTGCGGCTGCGCTACCGGTGGCTAGATCTGCGTCGCCCCAAGATGCAGCGCATGATCAGAACCCGCGCCAAACTCGTTGGAACGATTCGTCGAATCATGGAGGAGGCTGGCTTCCTAGATATTCAGACTCCGATCCTGTTCAAGCCGACACCGGAGGGCGCCCGCGACTTCGTGGTTCCGAGTCGTCTACGCCAGGGCCGGTTCTTTGCGCTCCCTCAGTCGCCCCAGATTCTCAAACAGCTTCTAGTGATCTCAGGGTTCGACCGTTACTACCAGATCGCGATCTGTTTCCGTGACGAGGATCTTCGCGCCGATCGAGTTCAGGAGATCACGCAGCTCGATGTCGAGCTTGCGTTCCCTGACCAGGAGGATCTGTTCGCGCTCATGGAGCGGATGATTCAGGCGGTTTGGCAGTCCTGCGGCGGCATCGATATCGCGGCTCCGTTCGAGCGACTGACATACGCGGATGCACAGTTGCGCTTCGGGAGCGACAAGCCGGATCTTCGGTTCCGACTTGAGATTCAGGACGCGACCGAGATGACTCGCGGATCGGAGTTTGGTGTTTTCGGAAAGGCGCCATGCGTGCGCTACCTCACCATCCCGGGAGCCCTGTCGCGGGGCGAGCTTGCCAAGCTCGAGGAACGTGCCAAGGAACACGGCGCGAAGGGCCTCGCGTATCTCGTCTTCGATGGTGCGGATGAACCGCGATCGCCGATCACCAAGTTTCTGTCCGCGGAGGAGATCGACGCCGTTCGCCCGAGCGAGCCGGCGACCGTCATCTTCGGTGCAGACGAGCCCGGAGCGGTAGCTCGCGTGCTCGGACAGCTTCGCTTGCACCTGGGAGCAGAGCTCGGGCTCATCGACGAGGACGTGTTTCGCTTCGTCTGGATCACCGAGTTCCCTCTGCTCGACTGGGACGCTGATGCAGAACGCTGGAACGCGATGCACCACCCGTTTACGCGACCCACGGCGGAGACAGAGGATCGGCTCGCGAGTGCTCCAGGAGAGGCGTTGGCGGATGCATACGACCTGGTCGTCAACGGGATTGAGATCGGCGGGGGCTCGTTTCGAATCCACGAGCCGGACCTTCAGGAGCGCGTTTTCGCCGCTCTGCAGCTCAGCCCGGAAGAGCAACGCTCGAAGTTTGGCTTCCTGCTTGACGCCCTGGCGATGGGTGCGCCGCCTCATGGCGGGATCGCGTTTGGCATCGAGCGGATGTTGATGGCGCTGGAGGGTGAGCCCAACCTGCGCGACGTCATCGCGTTCCCGAAGAACCAATCGGGTGTCGACCCGATGAGCGGGGCGCCGGCGCCGATCGAGCACGAGCAGTTTGAGGAGCTTGGAATCAAGCTACATAGCGACACCGCTGCTGCTCTAGAAGCTGAGCAGTCCGACTCCACCTAGAAATCCCCCTGCCGATAGCTCGTCTCACCCTTTCGGGGGATTGCTTGACTGCAGTAGCGATCCGACAGATCGGGTAGTCGTGCTTGTGGGATCCCGCCTCGTGGTCGTTCGCCTCCGGCTACGTGCCGTAGTTCGACGGATCGCCGGCAAATCGGCGCCCGCGCCAGTCCGTGACCAGAGTCCGGCGATCGACGCCCGGCCTCTTTCCACGCCCGATTCAGCAACTGACGGGCGCGTTGCGATCCTGGACGTTGCCCATCCTGGACGGCCCTGGCCCGTTGAGCCCTCCAGCAACGCTGCGTCAGTTTCGGGCGCCGGACCTTCTCGCCGAGCGCACGACGTTGGCTCGATTCATGCCGAGATCGTCGAGTTCCTCGATTGCGTCGAAGCGCGGGAGCTCGGCCGACGCAAGTTCGCCGGTTCGTCCAGTCGCAATCTCGATACCGAGTTGAAGAGAGTTGAGCGCAACGGTGCCTCCTCTCAGGATGAAACCGATCGCGTCCTAGAGCGCGCCCAAGCCGACGCGGCAGAGCTGGTGAGGCACGCCCGAGGCGAAGCTGAACACACGCTGGAATGGTCGAGAGCTCAGGGAGCCGAGATCGTGCGCCGCTCGCAGCGACTCGCGGCAGATCGTTTTCGAACGGTGGAAACCTCCGAGTTCACCGTCGACCTCGAGCGCCACTAGGGCCTCCAGCCCCATACGTATCGCGACGACTGAGTTCGCGGTATTCCGGACGTCGCTCACCGCCAGCTACGGTGGACTCGTGACGCAACTATTTGGAGATGCCACACTCGGCGCTGACTACGCGTGGCTGCGCCTTGAGGTGGACGAACAACTGATCGTGTCTATGACCGGGGAGGGGCACGGTGTTGGTGATCTCGCCGGCGATGTCCGCGGGATGACGCTGCTCGAAGCGGCAGCGACTCCCGGAGAAACGCTCGCACTCGAGGCGCTGCATGCAGCCATTGGACAGTCGGTCCACGCGCCGAGCTCGGAAGGGCGCACTGCCGTAGCAATGAGCGGGGGTGTCGATAGCGCCATGGCGCTTCACAGTGCACTCGCATCTGGCCACGACGCAGTGGGGGTCACCCTTCGGCTCTGGGTCGACCCCCGCGCGCCTGATACGGAACGAGCCTGCTGCTCACCGAGCTCCGTCCGTGCCGCGCGTGATCTCTGTCACGCTCGTGGGGTTCCGCATATCACGCTTGACCTTCGCGAAGCATTTCGCAAGGCAGTTGTCGACCCGTTCGTCACCGGATATACGAGCGGTGTCACGCCCAACCCATGCGTGCGCTGCAACGCCAATTTCCGGTTCGCCGAACTCGATCAATTTGCGCGACGAATCGGCGCGAGCCGACTTGCTACCGGCCACTACGCACGGATCGTTGAACGCGACGGAATGAAACTGCTCGCTCGAGGCCGGGATGAAACGAAGGATCAGTCGTACATGCTCGCTGGACTCACTCCGACAGAGATCGAGCGTTTGTGGTTCCCGCTCGGCGACACCCTGAAGCGCAACAATCGCGAACACGCTGAAGAGGTGGGACTGAGCGCGGCGCGCAAGCCCGAGAGCCAGGAGGCATGTTTCCTCGGCGGCGCCGACTATCGCGACTTCCTTGAACGCTACGGCGTGGGCCAGAAGCCGGGGACTCTCGTCGACGAGACGGGACACGAGGTCGGTCAGCACGAAGGTTTCTGGCGGTTCACTCCCGGTCAGCGACGTGGACTGGGACTGGGCGGTGGCGGGAAGGCCCTCTACGTACTCAGCACCGATCCGGGGACGGGCACGGTACGTGTTGGACCTCGCGAGAGCCTGGCCTGCCGGAGGGTGAGCTGCGATCGCGGCGTTCTGCACACGGCTGATCTGCGAGGCGATGCGAAGCTGAGGTATCGCTCGCCGGCTGTGGCTGCCGCGGTGACTCGTCGAGGTGGCGGTTTTGACCTCGAACTCGATGAGCCAGTAGAGGCTGTTGCGCCGGGACAACTCGCTGTGATCTACGTCGCCGACGCGGTGGTCGGGTCGGGCACGATCGCCGAATCTCATCAGGCCTAGATCTGAGCGAGCGGGGCTTTACGCTCGCGCCGTACAGAGCACCATCTAGAATCCCGCAATGCCCGTCGCCGATTTCAGCGCTATAGACGTTCTCTGGATCTGTCTATCGATCTTCCTGCTTATCGTGGGGGTCAGCCTTGCGCTGATGTTCTTTCGTCTGGGCTCGACCGCACAGCGGCTGACGTCTCTCCTCGGAGGAGTGGAGGAGAAGGCGCTACCTCTGATCGAAGAGGTCAATGGGACGGTCGAGCGCATGAACGAACAACTCGACAAGGCCGACGTCGTCACGACGAGCGCTGTCGACGCAGTATCTGCCGTCGATAGCAGCGTGCGCACGGTCGCTGGCGTTGTGTCCTGGCCGGTTCGCAAACTTTCCTCGTTCACAACGGGAGTGCGCCACGGCTCTGCCTCGTTGCGCGCCGAACAGGACGTCTCCCGCGCCTACGAGGCCGGCCTGGCGGCAGCCAAGCGTCGATCATCCGACATAGCCGTGGATCTATCCGAGTCGGAACCTCGTGCAAGCACTGCTGGACCCGGCTCGACATTGGCGCCAGACGTTTCGTGGATGGGACATACCGACGGGCCGGCAACGCCTGGCGCCGCACCTGAGTCGGGGGAGACCCCGAGTCCGAGCTCGCATTCCGCAGATCGCGGCACAGTCGATCGCGAGAGCTAGCACCGCCGGACCGGCTCTGGCCGGACCCTAGAATCTCCACCATGAAGACGACAGACGAACTGCGAGAAGGCTTCCTCTCGTTCTTTGAAGGCCACGGTCACTCCCGGCTCGCCTCTGCGTCTCTCGTGCCGGCTACGCATGATCCAACGGTTCTCCTCACCACGGCTGGCATGCAGCCGCTCAAGCCCTATTTTCTTGGTGCGGAGACTCCGCCCAATACGCGGTTGACGGCCTCCCAGAAGTGTTTTCGCACGACGGACATTGACTCGGTTGGGCTCACGGCAAGGCACCTCACCTTCTTCGAGATGCTCGGCAACTTTTCACTCGGCGAGTACTTCAAGGAGGGTGCGATCGAGCTCGCCTGGGAGTTCGTGACCGAGCAGATGAAGCTGCCACCCGAACGGCTCTGGGCGACGGTTTTTGCGGGCGATCCCGAGTTGCGACTCGGCGAAGATGAGGTGGCAATCGAGCACTGGCAGCGCGTCGGCGTGCCTGTCGACAGAATCCGCGGACTGCCTCGTAGCGACAACTTCTGGCAGGCCGGACCGATCGGGCCGTGCGGGCCGTGCTCGGAGCTGTATCTCGATCTCGGGCCGGAACTCGGATGCGACAAGACGACATGCGGGCCCGGCTGCGACTGCGACCGCTACCTGGAGTTCTGGAATCTCGTGTTCATGGAATACAACCTCCATGGTGACGGGACGTTGACGCCGCTTCCGTCACGGAACATCGACACCGGGCTCGGTCTGGAGCGAGGCGCGTCGATTCTGCAGGAGGTCGGATCGATCTACGACACCGACGGTTTCCAGTCGATTATTGGCTGGGTTGCGGAGGAAACGGGCGTTCCCTACGCAAATGCCGACGACGCGACCAAGGCTCATCGTGTCCTCGCCGATCATGGTCGGGCCATGACGTTTCTGACGAGCGATGGCGTTGTCCCGTCGAACGAGGGCCGAGGCTACGTTCTGCGGCGGATCGTGCGGCGGGCAATCCAGCACGGAACGCGACTTGGCCTGGAGCCACCATTCGTCGCCAATCTTTCCTCCGTGGTGATCGAGCTGATGGGGCAGCAATACAAGGATCTCGTAGAGAACGCAGGGCAGATTCAGACCGTCCTGGCGGAAGAAGAGCAGCGTTTTGCACGCACGCTCAGGACCGGCATGAAGCTGTTCGAGGATGTACTCGAGCGAAGTCCTGACGGCGTTTCTGGCGATGATGCGTTCAAGCTTCATGACACGCATGGTTTTCCCCTGGAGCTCACCCGCGAGCTTGCGCGCGAGCGAGGGTTGGCGGTCGACGACGACGCCTTCGCAAGGCTGATGGGCGAACAACGGACGCGCTCGCGAGCCGGCCGGGCTGACGAGGCCGATCAGGCGGCCGGATTCGCGCTTGAGGCGGGCTTCCCGACCGATTTTGTCGGCTACGAGAAGCTGGAGGTCTTGACCCAGCTGGGCGCGCATCGAGAGATCGAAGACGGACTGTTCCTCGGGAAGCTTCGAGAGTCGCCGTTCTATCCCGATGGTGGCGGGCAGATCAGTGACACCGGGTGGATGGAGAACGAAACCGGTGGGCGAGCCGAACTTGTCGCGGCGTTTCGTCTTGGGGATGACCAAGCGTTGCTGTTCCAGGGAACTGGATTTGCCGCAGGAGATCGCGTCAAGGCTGCCGTGCCCTGGAGCGTGCGATTTCCCACCCAAGCGAATCACACTGCGACACATTTGCTGCACGCTGCTCTTCGAGAGGTGCTCGGAGATCAGGTCGCGCAGGCCGGCTCATCCGTCCGCCCGGACAAGCTGCGCTTCGACTTCACATACGGCACGCAGTTGACGCGAGACGAACGTGAAAAAGTGGAAAGGTTGGTCAACGAGTGGATCTTCGACAACCTGCCAGTTCGAACGTTCGAAACGCCTATCGATGAGGCGAAGAAGCTTGGTGCGACCATGCTATTCGGCGAGAAGTACGGCGAGATCGTGCGGGTGGTGGAAGTAGGAAGCGTGTCGGCGGAACTGTGCGGCGGAGCCCATGTTCGGTCGAGCGCGGAGATTGGACCTTTCAAGATCCTCTCCGAGAGTTCCACAGGCGCTGCAACCCGGCGCATTGAAGCGATTAGCTCGGGCGCAGCGGGTGCGTACTTCTTCGAGAAGGAGCGAGAGGCAACTCGACTGAGTGACGAGCTCGTTGAGGAGCGTCGGTCGCGCGCAAAGCTGGAAAAGACATCTCAGCGCGGCGGCAGCTCAGGACTTCTCGAGCAGGTTCTTGGTGACGTCAAGGAGCTGGCCGGTCTCAACCTCGTGGTTTCGAGTGCGGGTGAGCTTGATGCGGACGCGTTGCTTGCTCTCTCTGATCAGGTGAAACAGAAACGAGATCCCGCCGTGGTGGTTCTTGCGGCAGTCGACGAGGGGAAGCTCAACGTTGTGGTCAACCTCTCCGATGCAGCGGTGGGTGCAGGCGCCAATGCTGGCGAGGCGGTCAGGGCCGCGTGTGCCGTGGCCGGTGGCGGAGGCGGAGGCCGCGACAACCTCGCTCGAGGCGGTGGCGCGCAACCCGACAAGCTTGCCGAGGCACTGGCCGAGGCAGAACGCGTTGTGCGCGAAGCGCTTGCGTAGCCGACTGAATTCTTCATAGACGCATCGGGATCGCGCCGAGGTGTCTCACGGACACCGTCGGGCCCAGTCGTGGCGTTCGGTCGCGCACGCGTCGATTCCTGGTCCACCATCCACGAGGTCTCGATCTGGCCCAGGGTCGAGTGTGTCAGCGCCTCGTCCACCGTGCACACGATCTCGTCCGGCGCCCGTCTTGACCACGTCGTCGCCGGCACCAGCCCATACGCGATCTGCCGCATCACCCGTCGTGACCTGATCGTCTCCGCGCCCGGCGAAGACCAGTGTCCTGCCAGCCATATCGATGATGATGTCGTCACCTTCGCCACCGAGGAGAATGTCAACGCCGGGGCCTCCGCAGAGCACGTCGTCGCCACCGAGTCCCAACACGAGGTCGTTACCCGAGCCCGCGTGAATCACGTCAGCGCTCGGCGTTCCGACGAGCAGGTCGCGCCCACTGGTACCCACCAGCGTCGGCGGTAGGGAACATGGGTCGGTCTCTTCAGGCTCGCCTCGAAACAGAATCTCTATGGGTGCGGTCGCGGATGCGCCAGCGGGATCGCTGATCTCGTACAGGAACGTATCGTGCGTCCACGCCTGCGGAGGCGGCGTGTACTCGATTGCCAGACCGCCATCTACAATCGTCGCGGTGCCCAGAGTGGGCGGGGATACACTCACGATAGTAAGTGGGTCGCCATCTGGATCGCGGTCGTTGGCGAGCGGATCGATGCGGACGGCTGCGCCACTCGCGTGTGATGTGTCGGGCGATGCGATCGGCGCGCCATTCGGCAGGTCGTCAGGACTGTGAAGACCAAGCCCGTCGAATGTATCGATGGGAAACGTCTCCCATTCTGTGAACGGATCGAACACGTCAGAGCCGTCGGCGTCGCCGCCCACGATCTCACCACGGCGGCGCAACGTCTGGTCGAGCGTTCGAACTCCGCCGCCCTCCCATGCCGTGCCCGGATCGGTGCCGATCTGGCCGATCACGTCAAGCGCGACCCCGTCTCGAACGAGCACGATCGCATCGTTGCCGTTGAAGAGGAAGTTCGAAGTGGTTTGGTTGGCACGTGCCAGTAGATCTGCGTCCGCTCCAGCACGAGCGAGAACGAACGATTTGCTCGCTCCAATCGAGCCGACGAGAGGAATCGTCGCGGTAGCGTTTACGCTTCCGTTCGCAAAAATCTGAACCTTGTACACGCCATCGAGTGAGATTGCGCCGGCCGTGCCGTTGTACAACTCGAGCGCCTTGTTCGTGCTCGTACCCTCGACGTACTCGGAGAAGTAGAGATCGGTGCTCGCCGCATTCGCCCTCGAGCCGGCCAACGCAAGCCAGGCAACGGTCAGAGGAAGTACAAGGAGCCCGATCGCAATCTTCAGCCAGATCGCGGTACGGAGCGGACTCGGGACAGTCATTGGGCCTCCTACAGGTCGAGAGTGTTCGTTGGCCCAGCGTCGTCGGTCGAGGCGCGCGTGTCTGTGCCAACAGTGCGTCGGGTCGGTCCGCGGTACCGCGTCGTTACAATCGTTCGACAATGGCCGGCTCGGGGGAAAAGGTGCTTGCAGTCGACTACGGCCAAGCACGAACAGGGCTTGCCGTTTCTGATTCCACCGGGATCCTTGCCCGCCCCCTTGAGGTCGTGCACGCGACGAACTGCGGCGATGTGCGCGATCGAGTTCTCGAAGTTGCCGTGAAGGAACAGGTCTCGGAGATCGTTGTCGGCATGCCGTACACGCTTCGTGGCGAACGTGGTGAGCAGGCGCAGGTGACGGACCAGTTCGTCAGGACGCTTGGAGCCGGAACCGACCTGAATGTCACCACGTTCGACGAGCGGTTCACCACCAAGCTCGCCGCGCGCGCGCCGTCTCGACGGAAGCGCAATGCGGAGAGGACACCAGACGACGCTGTGGCCGCAGCGCAGCTATTGACTGACTATTTGCGATGGAAAAACGACCGAGACGTCTAGCAGTTCCTCGCGATGAGGACGATCCCGAAGAGCTTCCGCCGAGGCGGCGCTCCGGCCTGGCTTTGCCCATTGCCGTTCTTGTCGGGCTGGCAGCTGGTGCCGTCGCCATCGGTCTCCTGGTCAGTGCGGCACGCAATAGCGATGACGGTGCCGCCGCTCTCCCGATTGAGCCAACTCCGGCAGGGACGATTGCCGTCGCCGTCGAACCTTTGAAGATCGTCTTTCCGGAGGGATTCACCTGGCGGGAGATGAGCGAGCGTGTCGATACAGTGCGGCAGATTGCGATCGATGAGCGACAGGTCACGCCGGCGTTGTCAGGTGAGGAGTTCACTGAGCTGGCCAAGAACGAGGCGTTGATCCCGCAAGATTTTCTCGCTGCCGGCGAGAAGCCAAAACATCTCGAGGGTTTTCTCTTTCCAGCCACATATGACTTTCTGGAGGAAACGACGACCACCGGGCTCGTACGTCAGCAGCTTGAACAGTTCGAACTCGCCTGGGATCAGCTGAATCTTGAGGTCCCGACTCAACGCGGCCTCTCGCCCTACGAGGTTCTGATCGTCGCCTCCATGATCGAAGAGGAGGTCGCCGAGCCGCAGGAGCGAAAGAAGGTCGCCCGCGTTATCTACAACCGGCTCCAGCGCGAGATGCCGCTCGGTATCGACTCCACGTTGCGCTACGGCCTGCGCATTCCACCGGATCGCGCGATCAAGCAATCTCAGCTAGAGAGCGACAATCCATACAACACGCGCCTTCTCGTAGGTCTACCGCCGACGCCTATCTCGAACCCGGGCCTCGCATCGATGCAAGCGGCTGCGCGGCCGGGCAACAACGAGTTCCTGTACTACGCAAGAACGAAGGATTGCAAGACCCACTTCTTTGCCAAGACTCAGGCCGAATTCGACGCGTTCCTCGCCGGACCCAATTCGTTTCGCAACGGGCCTGACAAGTGCGGCTAGCCGAGACGCCGAAGAGCATTAGTGGGACGACGCGACTCGTTGGAATCATCGGCTCGCCTGTCGGCCACTCACTCTCTCCGAGAATGCAAAACGCAGCGTTTGCCGAGCTCGCGCTTGACTGGGCGTATGTCCCGCTTCCGGTTGAGGAGGCCCGCGTCGGTGCCGCGATCGAGGGCTTGCGAGCTCTCGGCTTTGCCGGCGCAAACGTCACGATCCCGCACAAGAGCGCGGTGCTCGAGTACTGCGATATCGTCGAGCCGGCCGCGCAGCGAAGCGGCTCGGCCAACACACTGATCGTGAACGATGGAGCGATCGTCGCAACGAGCACCGACGGGGAGGGTGTCGCTGGTGGCCTGCAGGTCGACTCGGCGCACTGCCTCGTGCTGGGCGCCGGCGGCGCGAGTCGGCCCGTCGTCGTTGCGCTCGCCGATGCCGGGGCGGCCAGGGTTGTGCTTGCGGCCCGTAGAGGCGAGGCGGCAAAGCAGCTAGCCGGCGAGCTGTCCAAACTGGACACGGATTGCGAGATAGTGGCCGACGCGGAGTGGCCGCCTACAGTTCAGGCAGACGTAGTCGTCAACGCCACTCCGATCAAGGACGACGTGATCGTTGGCCTTTCTCGCGAGCAACAACTCGTGGATCTCGCGTATCGAACCGACGGAAAACCGACGGCGCTGGTCGCTGCGGCGCGCGCCGCCGGGTGCTCGCGCGTCGTTGATGGATTCGAGTTTCTGGTTCGCCAGGGCGCGGCGTCGTTCGAGCGTTGGACCGGCCGACCTGCACCGATCGAAGCCATGCGTGCAGCAGTAGGTGGGCAGCGCATCGAATCGGATGGCGGCTGAGGCCGCCGCTACTGTTCAGCCGTGCCTCTCGAGCTGACAACCGCAGGCGAGTCTCATGGACCCGCCCTAATCGCCCTGATCACAGGTCTACCCGCGGGCCTTGAGCTTGATCGAGCCAGCATCGACGAAGACCTCTGGCGGCGCCAGCAAGGCTATGGGCGCTCGCCGCGTCAGAAGCTCGAGAGCGACAAGGTCGAGGTTCTCACTGGGCTTCGCCAGGGACGCACCTTGGGCACGCCCTTGACCCTTCTCGTAACCAATCGCGATCACAAGAACTGGACATGGGGAATGAATCCGTGGCCTCCGGAGGGAGAGCAGCACGGCAAGGGTACGAAGCCGGTGACCCTGCCGCGACCCGGTCATGCGGATCTTGCCGGCGTGATGAAGTACGAGCTTGGCGACGTGCGCAACGCTCTGGAGCGCGCGAGCGCTCGGCATACAGCCGCGAACGTCGCTGCCGGTGGAGTTGCGAAGGCGCTACTCGACGCGATAGGAGCGCGAGTCGAGAGCAGTGTCGTGGCGGTCGGTGGAGCCGAGGGAGAAGACGCGATTCGCGCTGCGATCGACGACGCTCGCGCGGCCCGAGACACACTGGGCGGGACGATCGAGGTCACCGTCACTGGGCTCCCTCCGGGGCTGGGTTCGTACGCGACGAAGGTCGACCGGCTCGATGGGAAACTTGCGTGGACGTTGCTCGCGACTCAGGCCGTCAAGGCCGTCGAGGTCGGGGACGGCCTTGATCTTGCCTCGGCGCCCGGTTCAACTGCCCACGACGAGATCTTTCGCAACGATGATGGCTTTTATCGCGAGTCCAATCGCGCAGGCGGGCTCGAAGCCGGCATTACGAATGGTGAGCCCGTCATCGTACGGTGCTCAATGAAGCCCCTGCCGACGCTGATGCGACCGCTGAGATCAGTCGACCTCGAGACCAAGGAACCGGGCAATGCTCTTGTTGAGCGCAGCGACGTGTCAGCAGTCGAAGCGCTTGCCGTGGTGGCCGAGGCAGCCGTTGCATTCGAAGTTGCCATCGCGGCGCGCGACAAATTCGGGGGCGACTCGATCGGCGACTTCGTTGCCGCCCACAAGGCCTACGTCGAGCGAATCGACTGGTCGCCGCACTAGCCATTCGCGCATGATCGATCTTGGCACCCGCCATCTTGTCCTGATTGGGTTCATGGGCGCCGGCAAGACGACTGTGGCCCGGGAGCTTTCACGCTTGCTCGGACGGCCCTTTGTCGACAGCGATGCCGAGCTCGAAAAGAGTCTCGGTGCGAGCATTCCAGAACTGTTCGCGGAGCACGGCGAACCATGGTTCAGAGACCAGGAGCACCTACTCATTCACGAATTGTTGCGGTCCGACGAGCCTGCAGTCGTCGCGCTCGGCGGCGGGGCTGTCGGGCACGCTGGCACTCGGACGGATCTCGAAGAGCGCGCTCGTGTTGCTCACGTCGACGAATCGGTAGACGTATGTTGGCGTCGTGTTGCCGCAAGCGATCGACCGCTAGCTCGCGATCGTGCAACGTTCCGCGAGCTGTACGCGACGCGGAAACCGCTGTATGCAGCGCTCGCAGACGCGGAAGGCAGGGGTAGTACCGACCTGCTTCTCGGGTTTGGACGAATTCACGTTGAAGAAGGCTCCTACGGGCGCCTTCCCGATCTCATTCCCGGCGAGGAGCCGTTCGTGCTTGTAGCGGACGAGGCTGTGCTCGAGCTGCACCCGCCCCCGCCAAGCGATCGGCTCGCCAACATCTACCCGATTCCCTCGGGCGAACGGGCAAAGTCGGTCGAGGTCTGCCAGTCGCTCTGGGATGATCTCGAGGCCGATCGTTCAACGCAACTGGCCGTGCTCGGTGGAGGAACAGCCACCGACGCCGCAGGGTTCGTCGCCGCCACGTACCTGCGTGGGCTCGGCGGATGGGTTCCCGTGCCCTCGACGCTCGTCGGTCAGGTTGACGCCGCCATCGGCGGCAAGACCGGCATCGATCTCGCCAAGGGAAAGAATCTTGTTGGAGCCTTCAACCTGCCGAGCCGCGTTGTCATCGATCCTGCTCTGCTCAGGACGCTGCCAGATGCCCAGCTTTCAGAAGGAAGAGCGGAGGTTGTTAAGACCGGCCTACTTGTGGGTCGCCCGCTCTGGGATCTCGATCTCACTGATCAAGTCAGGGCGTGTGCTGCGTTCAAAACTGCGGTGTGCCTATCTGACCCACAGGAGGCCGGACGACGCGCCATCCTCAACCTCGGTCACACGTTCGCCCACGGACTAGAGGCAGCAGGCGGATACTCGGGGCCAACGCACGGGCAAGCCGTCGCCCTCGGTCTACGCGCGGCCCTTCAGCTCTCGATCGACGAGCTCGGGCTTGATCCTGGAGTGCTTGCACAGCTCGAGCACGCGTTGCCCGCTGAGCCGGTGAGCGTCGACGCTGATGCTGCCTGGGCGGCGATGGCACACGACAAGAAGGCTAAGGGCGGTGTCCTGCGACTCGTGCTCCTCGAAGCAATGGGAAAGCCTGTCTACGGAGTGGAGCTCTCACCAGCCCTCGTGCGAGCAGCCCTAGATTCGCTCATCGTTTCGTAGCAACGCGCCTAGACTGCAGAGATGCAGATAGGAGTGTTCAACGGAGTCAACCTTGACATGTTGGGTAAGCGAAATCCGGAGATCTACGGCGGAATCTCCTATGGCGAACTCGAGACGCGCATCTACGCCTGGGCGGCCGAGCTTGGATGTTCAGCCCGCTGTAAGCAGACGAATCACGAAGGTGAGCTCGTTGAAAACCTTCATGAGGCGCGGTCGTGGGCCGAGGGAATCGTGATCAACCCGGGCGCATGGACGCACTACAGCTACGCGATTCACGATGCGCTTGAACTATTCGACGTGCCAATCGTCGAGGTTCATCTTTCTGACATCACCAGACGCGAGGAATGGCGCCGTCACTCGGTCATCGAAGCTGTTGCCTCGCATCGCGTGATGGGGGAGGGGCCGGACGGCTATCGACGGGCGCTGAGCATTCTCACGGGCACTGAATGAACGAGCGAGTAGGCGAGCTGCGAGCCTGGCTCGAACCCGAACCGGCGGCGGCCTTTCTCGTGACGGCTTCGACCAATGTCGAGTACCTGAGCGGATTCTCCTCCTCGAGTGCAGCGGCGCTCGTGAGCGAAGGTTCCATTCACCTCTTCACAGACGGCCGATACGCCGAGGCGGTTAGCAATGTCGACGGTGTCGAGTCCGTCATCCTCGAGCGCAATCTGCTCGGCGAGTTGGGGCGCGTACTGAGCGAATACACGGCGGGTCCCGTGGCGTTTGAAGCAGGACGCATGTCTGTTGCAGAGCACGAGAGTCTCTCCAAGAGCGGCCTCGAGCTCGTTCCGGCAGCAGGCGTGCTCGAAGCGATTCGCGCGGTCAAAGACGCCGACGAGCTCACGTCGATCAGAGCTGCGGCGTCGGTTCTCTCAGCGGCGCTCGAGCGGGTGCCGCAGATGAAACCGGTCGGGCGCACCGAGCGTGAGTTGGCGTGGCTGCTCGAGCGAACGATGCGTGAAGATGGCGGCGCCGAGTCGCTCTCATTTCCCGCGATCGTTGCGAGCGGAGCAAACTCAGCAAGACCGCATCACGCACCGAGCGATCGCACGATTGCACCGGACGAGGTGCTGCTGATCGACGCTGGCTGCATTGTGGACGGATACTGCTCGGACTGCACGCGTATCTACGCGACGGGCGAGTTGCCGCACGAGCTTCTGGAGGCGTATGCCGTCTGCCTCGCGATTCAGGAACGCGCTGTGGCCGCTGTCGAGGCGGGTGTCGATACGAAGACACTCGATGAGGAGCACCGGGAAGCCCTGGTCTCACACGGCTATAGCGTCGACCATAGCCTTGGGCACGGCGTTGGCTTGGAGATTCACGAGGAACCGCGCCTGGCTCGAACGGCGAGCACGGTTCTCAAGAGTGGGCATGTCGTCACGATTGAGCCCGGGGTCTACCTCCGCGATCTGGGAGGTATACGGATCGAAGATATGGTCGCCGTGACGGTGGACGGTGGTGACGTTCTCACACCCGTCACGAAGGATCTCGTTCAAGTTTCTTAGCTCGCTCCGAATCGTCGCGCCTCACTCCGGCCTCGAGCCTGAGTAACATTCCACGCGTGGCCGAGACGATCACAACGAGCCAGTTCAAGAACGGGATGCATATCGAGCTCGACGCTCAGGTGTGGCGAATCCTCGACTTCCAACACGTGAAGCCCGGTAAAGGCGGCGCGTTTGTGCGTACCAAGGTGCGCAATATCAAGACCGGAGCGGTCGTTGATCGCACGTTTCGTGCCGGCGAGAAGATGCCACGGATACACACGGAAACAAAGAACGTCCAGTATCTCTACGACCAGGTCGACGAGGTTGTGTTCATGGACGAGGAAACCTTTGAACAGGTGACGTTTGCTCGAGCCGAGGTTGAAGACGAACTCGATTTCTTGTTGCCCTCAGCGACAGCCCAGATGCTGACCGTAGACGGTCGACCCGCCGGCGTTCAAGCACCGACGACGGTAGAGCTCGCGGTAGCCGAGACGGAGCCCGGAGTCAAGGGCGATACCGTGTCGAATGTAACGAAACCCGCAACACTTGAGACCGGCGCGGTCGTCCAGGTTCCGCTGTTCGTCAATGAAGGCGACCGGATCAAGGTCGATACGCGGGAGCGTCGCTACATCTCACGGGTTTGACCCGGCCCGATCAGCGGATGCCGAGCATTGTTGACACTTCGATTCGTCTCCTGACCCAGGAGCCACTCGCGGGACGGCTTTCTACTGCCCGTGTCCTCGAGGTCGCCGAGTTGCTCGACAGAGCGGGCTTCGCGGCACTGGAGATATCTGGCGGTGGCTGTTTCGCGAGCTTCGTGCAGCGCGGCGTCGAGAGCCCGTGGGAGATAGTTCGTGCCCTACGAACGCGTTGCAAGTCGCCACTCGCCATGGCACTGCGCGGGCGGTTTCTTGTCGGCTCAAGACCCGCGTCGCGAGAGGTCACCCACAACTTTGTGGCCACGGCGGCCGCGAATGGGATCGACATATTTCGTATCCACGATCCACTCAATGATCTTTCCAACTTGACCGACGCCGCTGATGCGATTCGCGAATCGGGCAAGCGGTTGTCGGTCGGCCTGATCTACAACGCGATCGAGGACGATGACGGGCAGCACCTTGTCGACCTGGTGGAACGGATGCCGGAGCTCCACGCCACGAGCGTCGTCATCGACGACCCCGCCGGTGCTCTGGACGCGCACCATGCGCGCGGTCTGGTAGAGCGCATCCGCGAGACCTCCGGTCTTGATGTCGGCCTGTCGGCGCACGGCGCGGCTGGCCGCGCTCTCGCAGCTGCAGTCGAGGTAGCGCGCGGCGAGAGCGCGCCGATTGGAGCCGCGCTCTACCCGATCGCGCTCTCGCTCTACAGGCCCTCAGCCGAGATCCTTGCCGACACGATGGCTGGTCTCGATCTTCCAACCTCCGTCGACACAGAGCTCCTCTGGAAAGCCGTCGCGCTGATCGGCGATTCGCTCGACGACGTCGAGGCGACGTCGCTTGCACCGAGCGTTGCTGCCAAGGCGGCTCGCCGCAAGGTCCCGACCTGGCTCGTCGAGCAGATTGTCGCTGCCCTTGCCCAGCAAGGCCTATCGGAGCGCCTCGACGATGTCCTCATCGAATTGGACGAAGTCCGAGTGCTCGCCGGCGCACCGCCGCTCGTGGCCCCGATCGGCGAGATTCTGGGTTCGCAGGCGCTTGTGAACGTCCTCTCGTCGCAGCGATGGGCGGTGATCGTCGATGACTTTCCGGGCCTCGTCCAGGGCGAGTTCGGGAGTTTGCCACGTGCCGTTGATCCCGCCGTTCTTCGCACCATCGATCTCCGCGGAGCCGGTGGAAGCCCGCCCCCCGCTGCAACGTTGGAGGAGGTGCGAGCAATCAGCGATGGCATCGCTTCCAGCGACGAAGATGTGCTGCTACTTGCGTTGTTCGGAGATCGCGCGCGCCCGCTGCTCTCGTCGATGCGGCAACGAGGAGCCGCCTCTGTTCCACTCGAGGCTCAGGGCGTTGAGCGTGGCACCGCTTCCCGAATTCGCGAGTTGATCGAGATCGTTGAAAGCTCCGACATCGATGAGGTGACTGTCGAGGAGGAAGATTTCAAGGTCACCGTACGACGACGCGACGTCGGGCCTCCTGACCAGGTCGCCGCAACGGCACCGTCATCGACGACCAATGGCGACCTATCGAACGCTGATCTCTCGATACTGGATTCGCCGATGGTGGGAACCTTCTATAGCGCTCCTCAACCCGACGCGCCACCGTTCGTCGAGGTCGGAGACACGGTTGCTGCAGGCCAGACGCTCTGCATTCTCGAGGCGATGAAGCTGATGAACGAGGTCAAGGCTGAAAACGACGTTGTCGTTCGAAAGATCTGCGTAGAGAACGCCGAAGCAGTCGAGTACGGACAGCCACTCTTTGAGCTGGAGTTGCTGGGCGAGCGACCGCCCGACGCCGTCACGTGAGCATCAAGAGAGTGCTCGTCGCGAATCGCGGCGAGGTCGCGGTACGCGTCCTTCGAGCATGTCAAGAGCTGGGGATCGAGGCTGTCGCCGTCTACTCCACGGCGGATGAGACGAGCGGACACGTTGCACTTGCCGAAAGAGCCGTGTGTATCGGCCCACCGCATGCCGCCGAGAGCTACCTCGACATCCCGTCCCTGATTGCGGCAGCCACGACGACCGGCTGCGATGCCGTCCATCCTGGTTGGGGCTTTCTCGCCGAGAACAGCGAGTTCGCCCGTGCATGCGAAGACAATGATCTCAGCTTCATTGGCCCGCGTCCGGAGACAATCGACCTCATGGGCGACAAGGTGAGCGCGCGCATCGCTATGACCAAGGCGGACGTATCCGGCGTGCCTGGCTCGGCCGGACAGGTTGACCTCGCTCAGGCCAACGAGCAAGCGCGAGAAGTCGGATTTCCCGTGCTTCTAAAGGCATCTGCTGGAGGCGGTGGCAAGGGAATGCGTCTCGTGGAAGATGCGGACGGACTCGCCGCCGCGTTCGAGACCGCTTCGGCCGAAGCGCAGGCTGCGTTCGGCAACGATGCTCTCTACGTCGAGAAGGCCCTGACCAACGCTCGCCATGTCGAGGTGCAGGTCCTCTGCGACGGTGTTGGCGGTGTCTTGATCGTCGGGGAACGAGAGTGTTCGATTCAACGCCGACATCAGAAGTTGATTGAGGAGGCACCGTCGCCGGCGGTTTCCGACGCTCTGCGAAGAGACATGACCGAGACGGCCGAGAGGGCATGTCGCGCGATTGGCTATCAGGGCGCTGGAACGCTTGAGTTTCTCGTCGCGGATGGTGATTTCTACTTCATCGAGATGAACACGCGGCTCCAGGTTGAGCATCCAGTCACCGAGCTCGTAGCAGGATTCGACCTCGTGCAGGCCCAGATCGCGATAGCAGGGGGCGCATCGATTTCGGACGTCCGCTCGGAGCCCCTCCGAGCTCGCGGTCACGCGATCGAAGTGCGGATCAACGCAGAGGATCCGGCAAACGACTTCATGCCGGCTCCGGGTCTCATCACGCGATTCGTGCCGCCGCTTGGGCCAGGAGTCAGGGTCGATACCCACATCTACGAGGGCTATTCGGTTCCGCCCTACTACGACTCGCTCCTTGCGAAGATCATCGTGTGGGCTGAGGATCGTCCCAGAGCAACTGCGCGCGCGATCCGTGCTCTTCGGGAGCTTCGTATCGAGGGAGTTCCTACCACGGCCGGACTAGCGATCGACATCCTCAACCATCCTTCCTTTCGGGAGGGCGAGTACACGACGACGTGGCTCGAAGACGTCGTATCCGAGTTGCCAGCACTCGCTCAGTCGTGAGCTCTCGCAAGGAAGCGCGTAGAACGGCGCTCACGCTTCTCTATCAGTGGGATCTCACACAACAGCCACTCGCGTCACTCTTCGAGGGTGAGATAGATCCGTTCGCGCGGGAACTCGCCACCACCGAGATCGAGCGAGCCGAGGCGCTGGATGAGCGAATCACCGAAGCCTCGAGCGACTGGCCGGCCGATCGGCTAGGCGTCGTTGAACGTGCCTCGCTCCGAATGGCGATCGTCGAGCTCGACCAAAATCAGGTGCCCCGGGAGGTAGCCATCAACGAGGCTGTCGCGCTGTCGAAAAGGTTCGCCTCCCAGGAGGCAGCGAGGCTCGTGAACGGAATCCTCGGGCGAATCATCCAGGACATCCCAGACACGCGATAAGGTTTGCTCGTGGACGCAGAGGTCGAAGCGGTGGAGCGCGTGCGCGAGCTTCTTGACAAGCTCGAGGTGACGAGAGCTAGGCTCGAAGAGGCTGACGGCGAAGAAGCTGTCGACGTGCTTCGCGACCTCTCGGAGCTCGCGAAAGAGGTACAGGGCGAGATCGACCGGACGCGGCGCTCTGGGGCGAATGCACAGCCCTGAGGAGCTCCGGCTCCGCGTCGAGACATATCTGAACGAACTCGAGCTCACGTCGGAGCTTGGACAGCTCCGTGAGGCGGTGCACTATTCGCTTCTTGGCGGCGGCAAACGCATTCGGCCAGTCCTCGCGCTCGCGACAGCAGAGGCGCTCGAGGTCAACGTAGACCACATGCTCGCGGCTGCGTGCTCCATCGAACTCGTTCATACATTCTCGCTCGTGCACGACGATCTTCCGGCGCTCGACGATGACGATCTCCGCCGTGGGCAGCCAAGCTGCCACGCGAAATACGGTGAGGCCGTTGCGATCCTCGCAGGAGACGCCCTGCTCGCGGAGGCACTACGTCTCGCCTTGTTGTATGGAACGCCAGAGGTCGCTCGTGAGCTCACCGATGCGTCTCTCGGAATGATCGGCGGGCAATACATCGACATCACGTCTGAGGTTCAGCTCGATTCGGATGGGCTGGTTGAGCTTCATCGATTGAAGACAGGCAAGCTGTTGGCGGCTCCGATCGGCTGTGCGCTCGCCGTAGCTGGCGTAACGCCGAATGAGCAGCGACCCTGGCGGACATTCGCGGCCGAACTCGGGCTGCTGTTTCAGATTGTCGATGACGTTCTCGACGCGACGGGAACGGCCGAGCAGCTCGGCAAGACTCCCGGCAAGGATGAGGCGGCCGGCAAGGTCACCTACGTCACACTGCATGGGATCGATCGCGCGCGTCAGCTGGCTGACGATGCGCGGAGTCGGATTGAGAAGGAACTCGCGGGGATACCGGCTGACACCAGCAGCCTCTACGAGATCGTCGCGACGATTCGTGAGCGGCGAACCTGAGGCCACGAGTGTGGCTTGCCGAGAGCACGGGCGGTCAAGAATGTGCGCCGAGCCTGCACAGAGAGGTAAGCAGAATCGGTGTAAAGAGGTGCGCGAGTGGTCTTGCGCCAACCGCGGCCGGTAATCTTCGCGCCGTGAAGAAGAGGCTCGACGTCCTACTTGTCGAGCGTGGTCTCGCGGAGTCACGGGCAAAGGCGCAAGCGCTCGTCCTCGCCGGCCGCGTTCCGGGCTACTCGAAGGCCGGCAGTCAGGTCGCATGTGATGCGCTGCTCGAGGTCAGCGAGGTCGCTCCGTACGTTTCGCGGGGTGGCGAGAAACTTGCCGGCGCCCTCGCGGCGTTCGAACTTGACGTCAACGGGCTCACGTGTGTCGACATCGGCGCTTCGACGGGTGGCTTCACCGACTGCCTGCTTCAGGGTGGAGCCTCTTCGGTGACCGCAATCGACGTGGGCTATGGGCAGCTCGACTCCGGTCTCAGAAACGACCCGCGGGTGCACACGCTCGAGCGTACAAATGCGCGCAGAATCGATTGCGACCTCCTCGCTGCGACGCCAGATTTCATCACCTGTGACGTGTCGTTCATCAGTTTCCGTCTTGTCGTTCCTCCCGTCGTGAGCTGCGCTCGTGCTGGGTGGCGAGCGCTGATTCTGGTGAAACCCCAGTTCGAAGCCGGTCGCGCCGACGTCGGGAAGGGCGGGGTTGTTCGCGATCCAGCGATCCATCAACGGGTTCTCGGCGACGCGTGCGCCTGGGTAGAGGATCAGGGCTGGACCATCCTTGGGCTCGACGTCTCAACTCTCGTAGGGGCGAAGGGCAACCGAGAGTTCTTCCTACTTCTGTCCAATGGGTCAGCCCAATCCGGCCTCGACGTGCACAAGTCAATCGAGATGTGTGTCGGCAGTTGAGCGCCGATACGGAAAGTCGTCGAGACGTGCGACGAGTCGGAGTCGTTGCATCCGGCCAGGCGAGCGTCGTCGAGGAACCGCTGGAACGTCTTCGGGAGCGAGCCGCGACTTTGGACATCGACCTCGTCGAGATGGAAGCACCGGGCGACCCGGGCTCCGACTCTGGCGTCGACCTCGCGATCGCCCTCGGAGGAGACGGGACGATGCTTCGCGCACTCCATCGATTCCTGGGAACCGAGATTCCCGTACTCGGCGTCAACTTCGGCCGGATCGGCTTCCTCACCAGCATTCCCGGTAGTCAGCTCGATGCGTCAATTGGGCGTGCACTTGCTGGCGAGTTCAAGGTGGTTGAGCTCGCAACAATCGATGCGACGCTCGGTGGAAAGCGTCATGCCGCCGTCAACGATGTTGTTGCGACCAGCTCAACGCCTGGCCGGATGATCGCCCTTAGGGCCACGCTGGGGGACGAGGACCTTGGCTTGACGTCGTGCGACGGCATGATCTGCTGCACTCCGTCGGGCTCCACGGCCTACAACCTCTCGAACGGGGGCCCAGTGATGATGCGAGGGCTCGATGCCATGGCCATCACCTATGTAGCGCCTCACTCGCTCCATGCGAGGCCACTCGTGGTGCCTTCAGGTCTGCGACTGGAGGTATCGAACCAGACCCCGGGGGTTCCGGTGGCCGTGCTTGTCGACGGACAGGCTGTCGGCTCGCTCGATGAAGACGAGGAGCTCTCCGTTGACGTCGGTGCGCAACGGGCTCACCTGGCCGTGCTGCCAGAGGTCACGTTCTTCAGCCGCTACCGCGAGGTGTTTCTCGGTGCTGTCTCGTCTTAGAGTCGAGAATCTTGTCCTGATCCGCGAGGCCGAGCTCGAGCTGCCGGCCGGCCTGATCGCCGTTACGGGCGAGACAGGGGCTGGCAAAACCATCTTCACTCAGGCGATCGGGTTGCTACTCGGTGCACGTGGCGAGGCCGGCCTCGTGGGCCCTGCTGGGTCAGAGGCGTATGTGGAGGCGACTCTCGATGTGCCTGAATCAGTCCTCCGTAAAGACGAGTTTTCGGCGATAGCTGGATTCAGGCCGGAGGGAGAGCCCGCGGTCATCGTCTCCCGGCGCGTTTTTAAAGACGGACGAAGTCGAGCCTACGCCTGGGGGCGCGCCGTGCCCAGAGCAGAGGTCGCGTCCCTCGTGGAGCGAGTGGTTGCCATGTCTGGACAGTTCGAGCAACGACGGCTGGCTCGCGGAAGCCATCGGCTCGCGCTACTCGACGCCTTTGCCGGCGAAGACCAGCAGCAGAGGCTCTCGGCGACGGTCGATGCGTGGCGAGGGCTACGGGACGCAACGAAGGCGTACGAGCACGCGATGGGCTCGGCCGAGGATCGCGAGGCTCGTACACGAGAATTCAATGAGTTGGTCGCTGCCGCTGACGGCCTGGAAGAAGGGACCGAAAACCAGCTTGTTGCTGAGCAGGAGCGAGTGCAGCGCGCGACGGAGCTGGTTCAGGCGGCCGCCGACGCCGCTGATTTGCTCGCACCGGAGGGCGACGGCAACGCGAGCAGTGGCGCTGGCGCGAGCACCGCGCTCGTGCGAGCAGAAAGCGCGCTCGCCGACGTCGCCGGCGTCGTTCCCGAGCTGGACGCTGCCAGAGAGGAACTCAGAGCGGCGGAGATCGCTGTGAGCGAGATCGGTCAAGTCCTTCGCAGATTCCTGGCGAGCGAGACCTCTGATCCGATGCGGCTCGAGCAACTTGGAGCTGACCTGCAACGTATCGCCGACGCGAAGAGACGCTTCCGCGTCGGGAGTGTCCAGGAGCTGCTGGCTCGTGCCAATGCGGCTCGCGAGGAGCTCGAGGCCGATGCCGTCGGCGATCCACTTGAAAGAGCCGAAACGAGACTCCACGAGGCAGAGTCGACCTACGAGACGCTGGCTGCAGAGCTGCGCCACGCTCGGGAGGAGGCTGCGAAACCCTACGCGAAGGCCGCGAAGGCGCTCCTGAAGCCGCTCGGGCTCGGGAGCGGCGAGCTGGTCGTCGAATTGACGCCTCGTGATCCGGGGCCGAGCGGCATTGACGATGTGTCGTTCCTTATTCGAACGAACAAAGGCATGCCGCTCGCGAGCGTCGCGACGGCGGCCTCGGGCGGCGAGCTCTCGAGAATCGCTCTGGCGCTCCGAACCGTTGCGCACGAGCAAGGCGGTGAGGACACGATCGTGTTCGACGAGATCGACGCCGGCGTTGGTGGCACAACCGCGCACGCCGTCGCGAACTCTCTGGGCAACCTCGCGGCAAGCACCCAGGTTATTGCCATCACGCATCTACCTCAGATCGCGAGCGTCGCTGCGACGCACCTTTGCGTCAGCAAGGTCGGCGGCGATCCAGAGCAAACCCGAATCGATGTCCTTGACGAGGAAGGCCGCCGCGTCGAGCTCGAGCGCATGCTTGGCGGAGCCGAGTTCGTCGAATCACTCACCGCTACCGCGACTACCGCCGCATCGGGATAGACGTCAACCCGATTCGCGACCCGTGGAGGCCGCAACATCCACGCCCTCACCTAAGCTGCCGCGGGCGCATGCTGGCGACAACCAACCCAGACTCGGCGATGGTAGCCTTTGATCCCGTGGTTGACTTCGCAATTCGGGCGCGCAGCAGCCGGGCAGACCTCAGGCGAGGGCTGGGCGCGTAATGGGCCGGCAAACGAAGTACGTCTTTGTGACGGGCGGTGTTGTCTCCTCGCTCGGCAAGGGAATCACCGCGGCGTCACTGGGTGCGCTCTTGAAGGCTCGCGGAGCGAAGGTTCAGGTTCAGAAGTTCGATCCGTACATCAACGTCGACCCGGGCACGATGAGTCCGTTCCAGCACGGCGAGGTGTTTGTCACCGAAGATGGCGCCGAGACGGATCTCGATATTGGTCACTACGAGCGATTCGTCGACGAGAATCTCTCAAAGAACGCCAACCACACCTCCGGGGCGATCTGGTACTCCGTCATTCGCAAGGAGCGCAAGGGTGAGTACCTCGGCTCCACCGTTCAGGTCATTCCTCACATTACGAACGAGATCAAGGAGCGCATCCGTCGTGTAGCGGAAACGACTAACGCCGACGTCGTCATCAGCGAGATCGGCGGCACCGTCGGCGACATCGAGTCACTTCCGTTTCTGGAAGCCCTCAGACAGTTCAGGCGTGAGGCAGGCCCGGAGAACGTGCTCTACCTCCACGTGACACTCGTGCCGTACATAGACACGGCCGGTGAGCTCAAGACGAAGCCAACTCAGCATTCGGTCAACGAACTTAGGCGAATCGGTATCCACCCCGACATCCTCGTTTGCCGTGCCAGCGATCCGATTCCCGACGAAGTGCGCGAGAAGATCGCGCTGTTCGCAGATATTGATACGCGTGCTGTGATCGACAACCAGAGCGTCGAGGATGTCTATCTCGTTCCCGAGGCTCTGCATGAGGAAGGGCTCGATGAGCTGGTCTGCGACAAACTTAATCTCGGCTGCGGAGAAGCCGACCTTTCGGGTTGGAGAGATCTCTCACGAGCGATTCGTGCTCAACGAGGAGAGGTCAAGATCGCCCTCGTCGGTAAGTATGTCTCGGTACATGACGCATACCTTTCGGTTTCAGAGGCTCTTCGCCACGCCGGGCTGGAACACGGCACCGCCGTCAACCTGTCGTGGGTCGACGCATCGGTCAATCCCGAGACGGCCGCAGAGCTAGAAAGCGCGGACGGCATTCTTGTGCCAGGCGGTTTCGGCGGCCGTGGGATTGAGGGAAAGATCTTGGCCGCGCAACTCGCGCGCGAGCGAGGTATCCCGTATTTCGGAATCTGCCTTGGAATGCAGATCGCGGTGATCGAGTTCGCTCGAAACGTCGCTGGTCTCGATGGAGCAAACTCCAGCGAATTCGATCTCGAGACGCCTGCCCCGGTAATTGATCTTCTACCCGAACAGAAAGAGGTTGAGGACCTCGGCGGCAGCATGCGACTCGGCGCGGGAGCTGTTGACATCGTGCCGCATACGCGTGCCGCTGACGCCTATGGCGAAGCGGTCGTTCACGAGCGTCACCGTCATCGCTATGAGGTCAACAACCGCTACCGCGAGCAGCTGGTTGCAGCAGGGCTTGTCGTTTCAGGCACGTACCAGCAAGGTCGGCTCGTGGAGATCGTCGAGCTGACCGACCACCCGTGGTATGTCGCGTCTCAGTTTCACCCAGAGTTCAAATCCAGGCCTCGTCGCCCTGCGCCGCTGTTTCGCGATTTCGTCGGCGGCGCCATCCGCCACGCCCAGGTTCGCGCTGGCGCCACGAAGTCCACCACGACAACCTGATCTCGCTCCAAGGCTGAACCCATGGCTGCAAACGGGCTTCCAGATCTTCTGCCGCTGTTTGTGGATCTGTGTTCGATCGCCAGCCCATCTGGCCACGAGCGCCAGGTGGCGGATCGAGTGCTCGCGTATGCGGATGGCCTAGGCCTCGAGGCCGTCGAAGACGACGCCGGTTCTCGGATCGGCGGAGACACGGGCAACATCCTCCTACGGGTGGAGCCGACCGTCGACTCCGGTGAGCCGATCTTCCTATGCTCTCACCTCGACACCGTCCAACCCGAGGACGAGATTCGACCCGTGATCGAGGACGGGGTCGTACGCAACGAAGCGCCCACAATTTTGGGCGCTGACAACAAAGCTGCGGTCGTCGTGATGCTCGATGCGCTGCGCATTATCCTGGCGGAGGGTCGACCTCACGCTGGAGTGGAACTTCTCTTCACTCCGCAGGAGGAGACGGGCTGCGATGGGGCCAAGGCGTTCGATACGTCGGCGTTAGTCGCAAAGCGCGGGTTCGTGTTCGACCACGCGGCGCCCATTGGCGACATCGTGCAGAGAGCGCCCTATCAGGGCACGATCGATGCGGTGTTCCAGGGTCGTAAGGCTCATGCCGGGATTGCACCCGAGGAGGGACGCTCGGCTATCGCAGCAGCTGCCAAGGCGATCGCAGAGTTGCGCCTTGGCCGCATCGACGACGAAACGACGTCCAACGTGGGTCTCATATCCGGTGGAACAGGGCGCAACATCGTGCCAGACAGGTGCGAGCTAGCTGCAGAGGCCCGCTCCCTGAACGAGAAGACCTTGACCGACCTGGTGGGGGAGATGGTCGACTCCATCGGCTTCGCGGCGTCGCTCGCGGAGTGCGAAGTTGAGATCTCACTCGGGAACAAGTACAGCGGATATAGCTTCTCGCCCGACGATCAACTTGTGGCGCACGGCGAACACGCCTTGCGTGCCGCGGGGTTTGAACCACAACTTGTCGACTGTGGCGGCGGCGCAGACGCAAACGTCTTCAACGCCGTCGGGGTTCCATGTCTGAACCTGGCCAATGGCATGGCGAAGATTCACTCGCCCGACGAGGAGATCTCGATAGCGGACATCGAGGGGATGCGAGACGTGACACTCGCACTCGTTGATCGCGCTCGTGAGCTGTAGCTGGACGTGACCCTGGCGAGCGGTGCGAGGTAAGAACAGTGCGCATTGGCGTACCAACTGAGCTGAAGTCGGACGAATACCGGGTCGGCCTGACACCCGCCGCGGTGCGCGAGCTCACTGGAGGCGGTCACTCTGTGATCGTCGAGGCAGGAGCTGGTCTAGGCAGCGCTTGTCCGGACGACCAGTATTCGGCGGCGGGCGCGTCGATAGGCACTGTCGGTGAGGTTTGGGAACAGGCAGAGCTCATCCTCAAGGTGAAGGAACCGCTTCGCGAGGAGTACCCGCAAATCCGGAAAGGCCAGGTGCTCTTCACATACCTCCACCTTGCTGCCAACCGAGACCTGACGCTCGCCTTGATCGAAAGCGGAGCCGTCTGCATCGCCTACGAGACGGTTCAACTCGAGAGTGGTGCGTTGCCGCTCCTGGCACCCATGAGCGAAGTTGCAGGTCGGCTCGCTCCTCAGATGGGCGCGTGGGCTCTCGAGACGCACCAGGGCGGGCGCGGTGTGCTCATGGGTGGTATTCCCGGCGTGCTTCCGGCTCGTGTCGTGGTCATCGGCGGTGGCAGTGTCGGCAGCAATGCCGCGCTGATCGCGCTTGGCATGCACGCCGACGTTCTCGTCCTCGAGCGTTCGGTTGAGCGCATGCGTGAGCTCGAAACGCAGCTCAACGGGCGTGTCACACTCGCCATGTCGAATCGGCAACAGGTGGAAGAGGCAATAGCCGAGGCCGACCTGGTCATTGGCGCAGTGTTGATTCCTGGCGCCCGTGCCCCGAATCTTGTGACGCGCGAGATGCTCGGGCTGATGAATGAGGGCTCCGTGATCGTTGACGTTGCAATCGACCAGGGAGGCTCCTTCGAGACCTCGCGACCAACGACACATTCAGATCCCATTTTCACTGTCGATGGCATCGTCCACTACTGCGTGGCGAACATGCCGGGAGCGGTTCCGATCACGTCCACCAAAGGGCTTGTCAATGTGACGCTGCCCTACGTTGAGAGAATTGCCCGAGACGGACTCGCCGACGCGCTTCGACGCGATGCAGCGCTTCTGCGAGGTGTGAACGTTGCCCACGGCGTCGTGACGCACGACGCCGTGGGAGAGGCCCATGAGCTCGAGACGGCATTGCCGGCCGTCGCGTTAGGCCTTTAGCGCTCGAAAAGGTCTGCGAGTTCCTAGGACTCAGCCGCGTCGTCGGCTGCTTCATCTTTCTTCTTTGAACGATCAGGCGTGATCTTGATCATCGCCAACGTCAGCAGCGCTGCGAGCGCCGTGACGGCGATGATCCAGGCCGTGATCTCCAGAAGACCAATGAAGGTGTCCATCGACTCCCTAGAATAGCGTCGTGCCAAGAGCCTGTGTCATCGTTCTCGACGGCGTCGGCGCCGGCGAGCTCCCAGATGCGTCGGAGTACGGCGACGAGGGATCGAACACGCTTGGAAATGTCGCGAACGCAGTTGGGGGTCTCGATCTCCCGAATCTCGAAGCTCTCGGGCTAGGGAACATCGTCGAGATCGAAGGGTGCCCGCCTCAGGCAGGCGCGCCCGCCATCTCAGGGCGACTACTGGAACGATCGAAAGGCAAGGACACCATGTCGGGCCACTGGGAGATGGTCGGGCTCGTCTCCAAACAGGCTCCACCGACCTACGCACATGGCTTCCCCTTCACAATCGTTGAGGACTTCGGCCACAAGACGGGGAGAGGCGTAATCGGCAATGTGCCGGCGTCGGGCACGGACATCATTCAGGAACTCGGTGAGGAACATCAGTCGACAGGCAAGTGGATCGTTTACACATCGGCCGACTCCGTCTTTCAGGTTGCGGCTCATGTTGAGACGATCCCGCTGGAGGAGTTGCATTCGGCGTGCGGACTTGCGCGAGACATTCTGAGCGGCCCTCACGCCGTTGGCAGAATCATCGCTCGGCCGTTTGAAGGCGAGCCGGGAAGCTACTCACGCACCGCAGATCGCAAGGACTGGGCGCTCAAGCCGAAGAGGCCCAACTGGCTGTCCGTGCTTGTCGAGACAGGCGTCGACATTCACGGGGTCGGAAAAATTTCCGACATCTTCGCGGGGGAAGATGTCACGCATTCTCACCCAACGAAGTCCAACAGCGAGGGGATCGCGAAGACAGTTGAGCTGCTCGAGCAGCTCGATGACGGCTTCATATTCACGAATCTTGTAGAAACGGACATGTTGTGGGGCCACCGCAACGATCCGGTCAACTTTCACCGGTGCCTGCAGGACTTCGACCGACGACTATTCGAGATCCTTGGCGCGCTACGCCCTGACGATCTCCTGATCCTTACGTCCGACCACGGTGTCGACCCGACCACGCCTTCAACTGATCACTCGCGCGAGTACGGACTGTTGTTGGCCTACGTCGAAGGTCGGAACGCCAACGGCGCACGTCACGACGGGGAGTTCGGTGACGTAGGTGCGACGGTCAACGCATGGTTTGACGGGCGAGTGCCGGCTCGTGGAGTCAGCGGCACGCCAATCGTCAAGCCCTGAGAAGACATCGATGAGAGCCGTTGACGCCATTCAACAGAAGCGTGACGGAGGCGAGCTTGCTGCCGACGTTCTGCGCGAGCTGATCCTCGCCTACTCTCGCGATGAGATACCGGACTATCAGATGTCAGCGTTTCTGATGGCCACGTTCTTCCGAGGAATGACAAGCGCGGAGACGGTAGCTCTAACCGAGGCGATGGTCGACAGTGGCGCCACGATCGATCTCGCCGCACTCGGCCGACCGGCAGTCGACAAGCACTCGACCGGCGGGGTCGGTGACAAGACGTCGATAGCGTTGGGGCCCATCGTCGCGGCCTGCGGTGTTCCGTTCGCAAAGATGAGCGGCCGAGGCTTGGGTCATACGGGCGGCACTCTCGACAAGCTCGAGGCCATTCCAGGGTTCCGTATTGCGCTTAGTGAGGATGAGTTCGTGAGCCAGGTTACGGACGTGGGCATGGCGATCGTCAGCCAAACGCCGGAGCTCGTGCCAGCCGATGCCCGGCTGTACGCGTTGCGTGACGTGACCGCAACCGTCGATCAGATCTCGCTGATCGCCGCCAGCATCATGTCGAAGAAGATTGCGGCCGGAGCGTCGGCGATTCTGCTCGACGTCAAGGTTGGCGCCGGTGCGTTCATGCGAACTCTTGATGACGCCCGCGAGCTAGCCCTCGCGATGATCGCGCTCGGGGTCGGCGCCAATCGTCAGGTCAAGTGCGAGCTAACTGACATGGGCCAGCCGCTCGGTTGCGCGGTCGGCAACGCGCTCGAGATCAACGAGGCGATCGACACGCTGCAGGGGAACGGGCCCGCCGACTTCGCGGAGCTCGTTGTGTCGTCGGCGAAGCATCTCCTCGCGATGTCGGATCTCGGGATCGATGAGGTTGAATCCGAGGCGCGCGCGAGAGGTGCGATCGCATCGGGTCGCGCCTATGTGGTCTACGAAGAGTGGATCGTGGCCCAGGGCGGTGATCCGGATCGAAATCTGCTTCCACGAGCTGCCGTTATTCGTGAGGTCATTGCCGAGCGCTCGGGCTACGTAACCGAAGTCGATGCCCTGGCGATCGGCATCGCGACGGTTCAGCTAGGCGCTGGGCGAGCGCGCAAGCAGGATGCGATTGATCACAGCACTGGTGTCGTGTGCTGCAGCAAGCGGGGTGACTCGATAGAAGCTGGATCGGTGATCGCCGTGGTGCACGCCCGTAGCGCGGATGAGGCCGATCAAGGCGTTGCGGCCGTCCAGAACGCCTACACGCTTGGCGAGGAAGCGCCACCCGCCTCACCGCTTGTGCTCGAATTTCTGACTTGACATGCCGGAACTCCCGGAGGTCGAGACGGTTCGTCGTCAGCTCGAACCGCTCATGGTGGGCCGCCGGCTTGCCTCGGTCTCGATCAGGGATAGTCGACTCACCCGCCCTCTCGACCCGCACGCCGTCGAGGCGGCGCTCACCGGTTGTACCGTCGGCTCGGTCAATCGACGCGGAAAGTACCTCGTATTCGACCTCGACGGAGTGAACTGGCTGGCACACCTGCGCATGACCGGTGCCTTCTTGACGACGAGCACTGGAACGTTCGACGACTCGAGACATCTGAGAGCGGTCGTTCAACTCGACGACGGAGCTGGCGTCGGGTACCGGGACGTCAGACGTTTCGGTACGTGGGCAGTTCTGACTGATCAAGAGTTGGACTATATTTTCACGACGCACCTCGGTCCAGAGCCTCTCAGCGACGCTTTCGATCAGGCGTGGTTGAGCGTGCGATTCGCTCGTTCCGGCGCAAGAGTCAAGGCGGCACTGCTCGATCAAACGACGGCCGCGGGCGTTGGGAACATCTATGCCGACGAAGCGCTATGGCAAGCCGGCGTGCATCCCGCTCGAGCCGCCGGATCGCTCGACGACAGCGAGATCGTCGCCCTGGTTGCGGCCGTTCGCGGAGCGCTTACCAAGGGCATAGAGCGGCAGGGTGCGACTCTTCGCGACTATCGCGCACCAGACGGGGCGAGCGGGGCGATGCAGGACGAGTTCGCGGTCTACGGACGTGAAGGAGAGCCGTGCAACCGTTGTAGCGGTCTCGTGACGAAGATCCGAGTCGCGGGCCGCGGAACGTGGTTTTGCCCGTCATGCCAACCGACTTCCGTGAGAAGCTAACCACGTGACTGAACTGATCGATGGTTTTGCGCTCGGCCACTGGACGCACGAGAGTGGCCGCACAGGATGTTCTGTGATCCTGCCTCCCAAGAACTCGGTGGCAGCAGGCGAGGTCCGTGGAGGCGGGCCGGGAACACGTGAGAGCGAACTATTGCAACCGTCGGCGGCCGTCGATGGTGTCGACGCTGTCTTGCTGACCGGAGGGAGCGCGCACGGGCTCGCGGCCGCGGACGGCGTAGTCAACTGGCTGCTCGAGCGTGACCGAGGATACGAAACGGCTGGTGGTCTCGTACCACTCGTGGCCTCAGCAGTCGTCTATGACCTCGTGCTCGGCAGCCCCGATGCGCGACCCGGCCCCAAGGATGGCTACTCAGCGTGCTTGGCAGGTACGGGTGCAGTCGTTCGTGGATCCGTTGGGGTCGGCGCCGGTTGCACAGTCGGCAAGCTGCTCGGAGAAGACGGCTGGTGCCGTGGTGGGCTCGGATTCGCCGAGACCCAGCTCGAATCGGGCGCTCGAGTGCAGGCGATCGCGGCCGTCAACGCTTTTGGCGACGTGCTCGGTGAAACAGGCGAGATTATCGCCGGAGTCAGGAAGGACGGCAGCTTCGCAGGCACGGTGAAGCTGCTTCAGTCCGGAGCCCCTTTCAGACGCGCGATTCGCGAGGCCACGACGCTCGTCTGTGTTCTCACGGATGCGGCGCTCGACAAGCGCGACGCATGGCTCGTAGCGCGGGCCGCCAGCGCGGGTACGGCTCGCGCCGTCGCACCCGTGGCGACAGCAGTCGACGGAGACATGGTCTTTTGTCTGGCGAGCGGGCGCCAAGAGGTCGAGCCGTTCGTCGTGGCGGCTGTGGCGGCCGATACGGCTAGCCAGGCCATCCGAGACGGCGTTCGCCAGGCCAGTTCCTTGCCCGGGTGTCCGGCCGTAGCCTCGCTCTAGACGCTCGTCGGCGTTGCATCAGCCGCGGCAAGACCACAGTCGCCGATCAGGCGCGCCAGCTCCTGATATCCGCCGACTGATTCGCCATCGATGAAGATCTGCGGCACCGTGTGGCGTCCCGACAGTTCCTGCATGCGCCGCCGGAAGTCCGGATCGTCATCGACAGATATCTCCTCGTAGGACAGGCTCTGCCGCTCCAAGAGTTGCTTGGCAGCTCGGCAGTAGCCGCACCAGACGGTCGTATACATCTTGATTTCCGGCATTCACTGCTTCAACGCTGGGCCTCGCGAGACTATTCCACGTCGAGCGATACCCGTGACCTCGCGGGCGGGGGTGACAACCAGTGCGTCTTGAGCGATGTGCGCTGAGCGTAGACTCGCCCAATGGCGGGACGCAGTTT